>NZ_DCBW01000058.1:0-63009 GCF_002313585.1 Microbacterium sp. UBA1097
GCGCTCACGACTCCAAATACTCAGCTCCGCAACGAGGTGATGCTGTCGAGGCGATAGCTGAGTCGCTGACGAGGCAGCAATGTCGGCTCAAGCGGATCTCCGAACCACTCGAAACGAGGTTCGCGGCCGCGCGTACTCTCCCCTCGACGGAACGATTCAATACCCACCAGTTACGTCCCTCCCCCGGAGCTACGGCACCACCCGATACTCGACGGCGAGCGGATCAGGTTTCGCTGCGGAGTGATCTGTCCGGGGAACGTTCGATGAGCCAGGGACGGTGATTCTCGCCGGGGGCGAAGCCCATCTCGCTCGGTCGGAAGCTCCGAATCGGAACCCGCCGAATGCTCGCGCCCAGAGATGCCGCAAATCGTTCGTTGAGAGCTCTTGCTGCGGTGTTCCCGTCCAGCGTCGCCGCGACGATATCGTGATGCGGCTCGGTGCTCGCAACCGCGTGCAGCAGCGCGAACCCTGCCCCGCGGCGTCTGGCCTGGGGAACTATTGCCACCAGTTGCACAAACATCGGCGCGCTATCCGTGCGACCAGCCAGAGCGATACAGAAGCCGACGGTGCAGTCCGAGATCTCGGCTAGGAAGACAATCTTCTTCTCGATCGTCGAAACGTTGAAAGCAACACCCTGGATGGTTGTTGACTCGCACTCTGCCTGGACCCAGCGCATCCACCTTCCGTCCTCAACCGTGGGCTCGGCAGGGCGAATCCACACTTCCGAGGGCGGCAATGAATCGAGACGCTCCCGCCACTCGTCAAAGCCCGGTTCCGCATACGGCGAATGAGCGTGCAGGAAAGTCATGAGCGCCGCCCAAGCCCCGGCAGGCCTCCCCCAACCGTGCGGACGCTGGAACCTGACAGCTGCCAGGCCTCGACCGGAGGGATGTATCGACTCCGCCGTTCGGCGCGAAGCTGAGCGCGACCTCGCTCCCGCAACTCCTCAAGTCGAGCGACCATCGCCTGCCCGGCGTGCTCAATTGCAGCCGACTCGACGGCACGTGTCCGAGGCGTGACCTCGGGATATGTGCTGCCGGTTGAAACAGTCGACGGCGCAGGTTCAAGTATCCCCGACGCGCGATGCCCCGTGCCACTGCATCGCGCTTCCGAGGCACTCTCGTGAGCACAGACCACGCCTGCCGCGGTCGCGGACGCACGCCGACCGCACACCCGACATATGACCCTGAACACTCCCTGCACCTCCGAGAATGACGAAGCGGTCGGCACAGATGCGCCCCGATCATCTGGGTAGAGAGTAAACGCGAGCTGCGACGCCGACACCAGCGTGCCCATCAGACCCCGATGCGCTACCTATAGATGTCCTGACCCAACGAGTTGCGATCGGTCTTCGAGGGGAACGGGCGAGCAGTCACCGGTCGGAGCATTGCCACTGATTCGGGCCTCACCCGTGCCCGCTGACGCAATATTTGCGCACACGCAACGCTTACTAGTGACGAGGAGGGCCACCGGCACCGCTTCCGTCGTTGGAAAGCTCTGAGTGAGAGGTCTCGTGCGCCAGTGGCCCTACTCTGGTCAGCGTTGCGGGCGCGAAAGTATTCCGAACCCGATCATTCAAAAAGCTCATTCTTCGTATAGCCCTCGTGCTGCCTGCGGAGATATAGCTGGATCGCAACAACCGCAGCGGCGCATGCAAGTGCGGCGAGTATCGACTCGAGCCACCCAAGAGGGAGGGCCTCGGGCCAGAAGAGGCGACCTGCGATCAACAGGTAGAAGGCGCATATGAACATGAAGGAGGCATACGCGAGTTCTCTGTGCAATCCGCGCGAACTTGCCCCGTCTGCGATTCCACAGCTAAGCCCGGACAAGAACCACACCGCACCGTACCCTCCTCCTACCCACGCCACACCCTCGGCGTTGTGTGTCGCGACGAAGTAGCTCATGAGGGGCAGGAAGGCGATGGTCGTGACCGAGTTCACCAACATGAACCACTTGAGGCATGTGTTGCGGATAAGTGATGCGTTCACTTCGCCCCTCTTTCGATAATGGCCTGGACTACGGGATCTGAAAATGCGCGGATGTTCCTATACGCGAAAGACTCAAGTACGCTGCGTCCGAGTTTGGACAACGAGAATATGTTCCTCGCCGGCCCGTGAGGCGACTGCTCTTGATGACGCTCGACCAAGCCAACGTCTGTATGTCGTCGCAACTGCCTATAGAGAACCTGTTCGGATGGCCGATATGCGCCATCCGTGACCTTCTCAACTCGAGCACGTATCGCCCCGACGTCACCCGCCGCTTCGTCAAGAACAACGAACGTCCAGAACGTAAGTAGACCTTGACGGAAGACGCTCTCCCAGCTCTCCCGAAGGTCGTCAGCAGCCGACGTGTTATGCATGCCTAGTATTATACTAGGCATTTAAATCACGCGCAATAGTCATTCGAGCGATCTCGGCTCCGGCCTGCGCAACCTCAATATCAGGTCGGGGTCGTGGACGCTGTCGACGCGAGCCGTTAGCTCACCTTCTAGTGATACTCCGAAGAACCTGGCGGCAGTGGTTGTTATGGCTGTCAGCACCCACTCCGTCGAGAGAAGGTGCGCCAGAAGAGTCGCTTCCTCCTTTAGCGCGAAGCCAGGAACAACTCCAACGCCTGGACTGAGGCTTGCGGGCAGCAACGTCCCGCCAGCCTCGACAAACGCGCTTACGGCCGTTCGCAGCACTTGCCACCCGCGTTCGACAACCCGCCGCTGCGCAGGTGACGGTTCTCGTAGCCCGGACTTCGAGGCGAGTTGCTGGCGGCCGGCAAGGTAACCTCCAAAGCGACGCATCTCCACTAGGTGGCGTGCGTGCGGAAACACGGGAACGAGCTCCTCGAGGTGGCTAGTCTCTAGTGCCTCGCGGGGGAGTATGGAGCGGCGAAGCGCAAGCATGCCGGTAAGAATCGCGACCCCAGACTGAGCAACTGCTTCGGCACGTCTGATCACCTCCTCATCACGCAGGTTCGCAATCCCACTCAACGTGTCGCCCTCATGGCTCGTTGTGCCGAGCACATGGTGAGCACCGACGAGCGCCGCGTTGCCAACCGCCGAGAGCTCGGCCGCAACGACTCGGGTCGTCCGGACGAGGATTGGCAGATGGGTTTGCGCCCGGACCGATCGCACGAACGCTGCGTCCCCAGTACGAACGCTAATGACACCCGTCTCTTCACAGCTGTACGCCGATAGTGAGCGCCCCAAGGCCATGCGATCGGTGATCTGCCTCTCGGACTCGGAGCGCGGGTCCTCGTCTGTGAGCGTTGGCCCCGCAGCAACGATGCGAAGCTCCGGGTGGGCGGCTCGTGCTCGGTAAATCGACTCGAACGTGGATCCCGAGTCGACCACAGCGCCGACACCGAAGCGGAGCGTGGCCTCCGCGATGGCGTCCGTGGCCCTGGTCGCGGAGTCCTGGAGAGACTCGCGGTATCCCATGAGCGAGGAACCCGCGTCCAATAGGAGCGGCGTCCTTACCTCGTTCGCATCCGTCTTGTCCCAGCCGCCACGCTGGAAAGTCGCTATGCCATCGCGCGCATCTGTCACGGGGAGATTCTCGCCCCCTCTCCGACGTTAGCCCGTGGTTTGCCCCAGCGACGAAATTGCCGCCACACCAGGATTTGGTAGCCGATGTGCACCATCAGAGCGGGCAGGATCGAACCCGACACCAGGGCAACGGCACCGAGCGATAGGCCGAGCAATATCTTGCCCAAGACCGCAGGCAGCCCGAAAGCCAGATGGCTACCGGCGTAGAAGGTTGCCTGCAGTACGAGAGCCAACCACGGGTCCAGGCCCAGCGGAACGCAGACGAGTAGTACCGTTCCTCGGTAAAGCACTTCCTCTGCGGTCGCCGTCCACAGCGTGATGCCCGCGAACACTGCGGGTCTCTGAGCAATCAACGCTACGCCGATGAAGGATTCATCTACTCCCGGCATCGTCCCGCGGAGGCTTGCCGGGAGCGCATCTACAGGTGTCCTGCTGGCGCGTCGATTGATGAGCGCGCGAGACAGACGTCGCTCAAGCTGGAAAGCAACAAAACCGGCGACACTCCCTGCAACGAACGCCGCGACCATTACCCAAGGGCTTCCAACCTGGACGGCGTTGAGTGGGTCGCCGCCGACGCTCGCCGAAAGCCCAATAGCCACGAGCAGGCAGGTCGCGCCAAGCAGCAACGGCGCAACTATTGACGTCGTTCGACGGAGGGATGGAAGTATCGAGGTCGCGAGGAGCGAGTACCCCCCCAGAACAAGAAGCGGTATCAGCAGGAACCCAGCGACTGTCCCTGCCATGAGTTACTCTTCCGGCGCCAGCGTTATCCGCCCCGCTGGCCCGATTCCGATCAAAAGGCTCACAAATTGACGGGAGCCATCGAGCTTGAAGAAGTTGTTGATCGCCTCGTCGAAGAATCCTGCTACAGCGCAGCAGCTGTAGCCGGTCGCGGTCGCAACGAGATAGAAGTTCTGCGTGAGAGCCCCTAGATCGACGTGAGAAAAACGCAGCGAGCGCGTCTTGTATTTCCACGCCACTTTTTCCTGATTGTGAATGATCGTCACAACCAGCGGCGCGTGGAACAACCAGTCGCCTTCAAAAGTAACGTCCTGAACCGCGAGTCTCATGTCGCCTCGATCCCGGAGGACCAGCGCATGCCCGACTGGATCGTACATGTAGAAACCTGGCTCGAGCCCAGCCACGCGGTTCACGATGATTCCAACATCGACAGAGTTGAGCCCACCGATAGTTGGATACCGGAATAGCGGCATGTCCTTGACTCCGTAGCCCGCCTCAACCCCGCGGCGACCGGCGGCAAAGTGTAGCAACGTCGATAGCTCATCAAGCGTGACCGGCTCATTGGAGAAATTCCGGTTCGATCGGCGCGCGTTCAACACATCGCTGAGGGCCACATCGAGCTTGTCAGCGGGCGGCGGTAGAGAGATCGCCTCCTCGCGTGCGCTTATGTAGTCCAGGAGATCAGTTGGTAGTTGAGTGCTCTGGCGCTGCGATGTGAAAAATTCGCCTACGGAGCGCACAAAGACACGCTGGATGATCTCTGCCAGACTCGCGGGTTCGCCCGAGCGCTCGTTGACTACGTCAACGGCGGACTCGATGACTTCGCGAATCGCATCCTGAGAGCGAGCGGGAAGGGACGGAATCACGTCGATGGCGAGCTGCACATTCGGATCGAGTGTCCGCTTCGAGGAGGTATCAATAGTTACAGAGGTAGCAGCCATCAGGATTCTCCAACGTTCTGAGGGGCATGTCCATGAGTCGCGGGCGACTCGATTCGACTTAGCAACAAGACCGCGACTGTTCCTCGGTCCACACCATCGTTCCGCAACAGGTCGTTTACCTCGCGATCTATGAACGCTTCCACCAGCGCTGGGCGCCAACCAGTCCCCGGGGGCAACAAGCATCCCCGGAGAAGTCCGGAAGCGACGAGTCCGGCACTCATAAGTGACGAGCGGTAGCCACGCTCGCCATGGAGGAACTGCGACCGCGCAATTGTCGCCACGAGGAACGCGAACGCTCTGCCAGGACCAGACAGGTTAGGAACGCCGGGTATCGCGTGTTGCAGTGCGACTGTGTCGTCCTCGCTCCACGTCGCCTCATACACGAGGTCGGGCCGGCCTGGCACCTGTCGCCAAAGTGCGCCGTCTGCGACCACGAGAACGTCAACACCATAAAGAGCGGCCACCACCTGCGGCTCTGTCCAACACGGAGCGAAGACTTGCGCGAGTTGCGGAGCCACTGTCTGCCAACTCACAACTCTATTGGAACCCTCCTCAGCCATCCGCTTTGCACCTTCATCGGCTGTTGTGAAGTAGAACTCGCGCACCGTGGAGGCGATCTTTTCGGGCAATAGCCGCTTGACTCCCGCGGGAGTGAGACTCGATGCAAGGTGATAGCGCTCCCCTTCGGTCCCCCGCGCGTCACCCAGCCGACTCGCGGCCGCCTTGACGCTGTTCGGGTCGAGCTCAACGGTGTCCAGTGGTGGCACGAGCGTCTGTTCGAGCATTCGCTTCACTTCGTCCACGCTAATTGCCATTAGTTCGACCTCCTCTGTGTCAGATGAAAGGGTGTCGCAGGTAAGGGCGGTTTTGGATGCACGCGGGACAGCGAGGGAGTTGGAGCACTCGATCCTTCACAATCTCGAGTCGCCCTAGATCTACTCGCATCACAGCGCCCTCAAGGAAGCTGCCCCTACCTGCGAGGTGTTGAGCGACCGAGATTGATGTGTACGAAGCAGCCAGGTCCGCGACGAAGCGAGGCAAGATCGACCCGCTGCCAGCTCCCAGTGATGACTTGTAGTAGAGGTAGTCGAGCCGAAGCGAGCGCGCAGCCTCGTCCATGGTGTCAAAGTCATGGAAACATGCGGTGTACTGAGGCCGAAAGAGAGGCCCGATGACGCATTCAGCTCCATCAACGAAGACCGCATGCCATGGCCGCCCCGTGCCGAGAGCGATTTCGTTAGCATCAAAGAACACGCCGATATTGGGCTGGTCCGAGGCAACAACGACAAGATCTGAATCGTCGAAGACTGCTGAATCAACCTCAGGGCATGACGCAACTTTCGCGCCGAGATCACCGAGTTGAGCAGCCAACGCCTCCGCGATCATCCCCTCACCCACGATGCCGACCATCGCATTGGTGATTTGCTGCGGGGCAGGTAGGTCAAGGCCGACTGAAATGAACGCGCCAGTCGTAGCAGACTCCTGTATCAACACCCTCTGGTCGACGAGCGTCTCGATCATGGAGTCCACGACCTCGGTGGGCACATCCTCTGAGACGGCCAGAGTGTCCCTAGAAGCGGGCAAAACAAAGTGTTCAACGATGTCACCGAGCACGCCGTTTCGTTGATCATCCTTCATTCGTCGCGAGAGCGTCGAACGGCTTCCCAGCCGAACGACGATCTCGTCGTTGCTACTACGGACGACCGTAAGCGCCGGATTCACGACAAGCTTTGAGTCTGATGTTTCGAGCAAGATACCCCCTTGAATGACATGGAATAACGCAGGCTCACCATCGCGAATGGTGATAGTTCCTCTGGACGATGGACAAGAGAAGTGCGACAAGAATCCCCGCGCTCCCCAGCGCAGTCAGAGTGTTCCATACGAGGTCGACGCCCTCGACCAGCATGGCCGTCGCCACGATCAGCGACAACACTGAGTACGTCGCCGCCGAAACGACGCCCAGCCAGCGGCGCCACAATACGAAGAGAAAGGAGCTTCCAACCCAGCACCCAGCGAGCACATGCGAACCAAGGCTTGGCTCGGGTATCCCTTGAATAGGACCTACGACGAGAGTCAGCGCAAGCACGCACCACTGCAGGAGCTTGATGCCAAGCAGGACCAGCACCACTCGCCAGGCACCCATGCTCATCGAAGCTCTGGGGGTGGTCTCATCGCTCGACGCACTCATGGGAACGGCAAGGGCTGGGTGGTGAGATCGTCATACCCCAGAGGCGTAGTGTCGATGCTCATGATCTGACGGATTTCACGGTACCGCCGGTGTCCCAGCATGGGCATATTCGGCGGGAAGGCGGGCACCAGTTCCGGGATTAGAACCTTCCGCAGACGCACCACATCAAATGTCGACGGCGTGAAATCAAAGGCTATGGGCGTAAGAGAGTGCTGCTCGCAGATATCAAGAACGCGCGCCAATTCGGCGTTGGGGTTGTCCCCGCGCCAATCGGGTAGTGACGAAAGGGGAGCTACTCGCTGCTGGGGATCTCGGAAGTACCAGTCGAGTTGCCGCTGGTTCGCTGGAAACCCATAGTACGGAATGACCTGGATAAAGTTGTCGAAATCGCTCGGGCGTGCATCCTCATCGATGCCGAACATCCGCTGGTAGCCGCCCGTCAACTCCCATGACGGCGCAAGTGCGGGGATCCGAACCATGCGCTCAGCCTGCACGAGTTCCGACACGGCACTGCGCATCGCCTCCTCTGCGTTTAGTCCGACCCCTCCACCGGCAAGGTACCCGTTGTTCGGGGCGGTTGGATCAATGGCGACGACCGTGATGACGGAGACATCTGGGATATCCAATGCGTGGCTATAAAACGTCACCTCCACGCCTGCCCGGTCGGCGGCAGCGAGCCACTCACGCAGCCCCTTGTTACGAAGAGGGCGGTCCAGTTCGATGCGAGCCGGCGGAATCCGGCAATACCAGCTGAGGTTGATGGCATCCCGTTCGATGAGCTCGAGTATCGCGTGGTGCAGGGCCTGCTCGTCCGTGATGTGAGTGGCTAGGCCGCCCGAGCTCGAGAATCCAACGCGTTGTTCGTCGAACTGCATGACGTAGAAGAGATGGATGAGTTGTGCGGGCACCCAGATCTCTTGGTTAGTGACGAGATCGACACCCACAACCCAAGACAGCTCGGTATCCTCCGTCCACGGATCGCAGAGGAAGCCCGGGCTCGCCAACTGCTCGGGCGCACAGAGCTCAAGGGTTGCCGGACCAACGGCGCGAAGTCCTGCCTGAACTAGCTCGGAGTAGGTCGCGCGGCGCTGCTGGGAGGGGTCGGTTGCTTCCAACGAGGACAGGCTGCCAAGCATTCTCTCAACCGCCTCGCCGAGCGATGAGGCGACGGTATCGAAGAGCGTCAGACCTTTACCTCCTCCGTATATCTCACGATCGAGTCCCGCAGACGAGCCGCTAAGACCGAGCATCCGAGAGAGACTATGGTCCAAGGACATCGGCGTTGCGGAGCCCTGATACCCGCCTATACCCACCCCGGGCCGGAAGACCATGAGCAGATTGCGAATGGCCCCAAAAGGTGAATATACCGATGTCAAATCATGGAGCGCATTCGCCTCATTGATAGGCATCACGGGCGGAATCCATGGGGTGGTCGAGTTCAGCTGAGTTACTTTCACCATGTCCTTCTCTCGAACCTAAGAGCAGTCGCAGATCGTGTCACGAAACTACACGCTTCGAATTCTGAAGCCCGACCCACGCGGCCAGGGCGGCCACCGGAAGAACCGCAAGCGATTTCCATATCGTCCCCTCGGCTGGCGGGGTGCTTGTATAGACCGCCGTAAGCCACTCAAACCAATGTCGGAGCGGATTGAACTGCATCAGGTCCTGAATCCAGGTAGGCAGACCGCCAAGAGGAGCTGCCGCTCCACTGCCGAAGAAAAGAACGAAAAACAACGCTGCACTCACGGCTTGTGTAGTTCGAGTGCTGAGCGGAAGGGTGCCCAGGAAGTAACCGACAGCGCATAGCCAGGCAACGAGCAGCACGTTCAGACCTATGAACTTGGGCGACACGCTCGTCAGGAGAAGTCCGTGGCCTATGCCGACAACCGCGACAATAATCGCGGCGGCAAGCGCGAGTAGTACGCAGGTAGCAGAAATGATTGCTACCCCGAATACCCACCCCGGCAACGGCATTACCTTGTACCGGCGGTCAGCACCGCGCGCCCGCAGCTCTGCGAAATAGATGGGCATACCCATCAACATAAGGTTCGCTGAAACAGTTCCAATTAGCGTCGGAAACATGAAGTCGATGAATCTAATGCCCTGATCGGTCTGCTCGTTCGCGTAAGGGAGGCCAATGAAGAGATAAATGACCAAGGGGAATGCGAGAGAGAAGAAGACCGCCACGGGCTCGCGCAGCAACAGAAGTACTTCCTGTCGCGCCCACACTGCTAGCATCCGAGCGCGCGAGGCTCGACGGCCGGTTCCGGACTGGACAGTGGTCATGCGGCCTCTTCCGATCGCGCGAAAAGGAACACGTCTTCCAGCCGAATAGGACCCACGATGACGTCCTCGGCAGCATCGTCAGCGTCGATTGCCGCACGTAGGAGCTCGATCTCGTGACGCGAGCCGATAGCCACCATCGTTGAGCCCGCACGGCTGTGACGAAGCTCCGATGACTCGATCATCGCCATAGTGGACGGAGAAGCTGATGGAATCCGAATCCGCCATTCTCCGCCGCTCGTGGCGATAACACTGCTTACACTGCCGTCTAGGATCAGGCGCCCATTCCGCATCATGATAACGCGATCAGCGAAGGCCTCGGCCTCGCCGAGGTCGTGCGTACTCGCGAGCACTCCGCACGACGGTCCAGTCGTGGCACGCAGGAGCTCCCAAAGCTCCGCACGCCCCTCTGGGTCCATCCCGGACGTGGGCTCGTCGAGGAGTAGAAACGGTGGGCGACCGATGCATGCGATCGCAATGTCAAGCCTCCGCTGTTGACCACCCGACAGCCTATCGACGGGCGTCTTCCACGCATGCGCTAGACCGACCCGCTCCAGGAGGTCACGAGGATTTTCGGGACTCGGGTATAAACAGGCAGCCGCGTGGAGCGCTTCCCCCGCACGAAGTCGATTAGGTAATCCGGCCTGCTGCAGCTGTACGCCGACAAGGCTCCGATGCGGCCCGCCGGGCCGAACTGCGACGCCTGCGATCGATGCGCGTCCGAGTGTGGGACGGCGTAGCCCGACCAGCATTTCCATCGTCGTGGTCTTGCCGGATCCGTTAGGCCCCACGAGGACAACGACCTCGCCTGCATGAATACGGAAGCTCGCGCTCTCAACGACGGTGTTAGCTCCGTACGTCTTTGAGAGGTTGTCCGCCTCGGCGACTGGGACGTCACTCTTTGGCACAGCCTCTCCCCCCTTTGCTAGCCGACAACATTCGGTGCAGTGCGCTCGTGGAGGCCGCACTGCACCGAATGCTCAGTGGTGGTTAGAAGATGCTCCAGCTGAAGATGTTGAACCAGCACCAGCAACAGCATGAACAGCACCATCCGCCTGGAGCGGCTACTCCCTCGGCAGCGAAGTGCTTCTCCTCCACGCGATCAATCGTTGTAATCATGCGAGACCTCTCATATCTCGTTGGTTACTTGACAGCGCTTCATCTCGTCGGACCCCGAATGCTCCGACCCCCGACTTGTCCCGAAGCGGCACCAGCTTATCTGCGCGGGCGGAATCGGTCTAGAGGATTCGTGCTACAAGCACGTTACGCATCGTCCGCGAGCGCTCCGATTGCCGAGTAAGGATCCCAGCGACATAAGGCGCAAACAGATCCCGAGCATTGCTCGTAGAGCCTTCATGTCCTAGCTTCCCCACGGACGACCGAAGCGCTGGCTTCAGTTCAGCCGCTGGTGCCTCACGGCTCCAAACCAGACGCAATCGCAACCAATCCGAGCGTGAGGAGCCCAGCGATCCTCGGCCTCCAGCGACCGTCCAGCAGTGGTGCGCATGCGGATCGACAGCACCCAGGTCCACGGTCTCGCACTTCCCCAGCAGGACTACGCCGACCTGGCGAAGGCACTGCTGGAGGGCGCCCGCAACGAAGAAGCCAAGAAAGCCGCTATCGACCAGGACGTGGACGCAGTCTGACACTCTCAGCTTTGAGCACTCGATGCACAGCACCGAAACTTGAGCCGAGTTCGGCCGCGATTGGCTTGATCGCGAAGCCCTCTTCATACAGCGCAACGGCTCGAGTTCGTTGCGCCTTCGTCAGTGGCTGACGACGCATCTGAACTCCGCGATCATGGAGCAACTCGAGGACGCTCGGTTTCGAGATGCCGAACTGCTTGCACAACGCGGGCGTGCCAACACCGGACTCGTACAGCCCTACCATCTCCGCCACCTGCTCATCGGTGAGGCGACGACGAATGAGCCAGGAGCGCTCCACCTCGTCCCGGTCAGGGTTGGAATCTGTGGGTATGGTCGCCATGAGTTCGGCCAACTTCTGCACCTTCTCCAGAGGTGGGAGCAGCCGTCCTGATTTATTAGAGGCTGATCCTACCGGGCCCACCATGTCAGCGTTACTCGAGTGGTTGTCGCGCGCTATGCGACCTCGACGGGGTCACCAATGCGGAGAACTCCGCCGCCGCTCTTGGGGAGCAGCAGAACACCCAGCGTCGGCGCGGACTGCCCGAGTTCCCGCGTGAGGGTTCGCAGCAGTGGCGCGTCCTGCAGACCGGTGTCGGGGTTTGCCATGATCGCAGCGCACCGCACGATAGGACGCTGCACCGCGAACACGACGTCGCCGATCCGCACCCTCCCCTGCCACTCGAGCTCGCTCCACGGCGCAATGCCCTCGACCACGATGTTGGAGCGGAATCGGCGGTCATCGACAACGCCATCGGTGGCCCGCCCAAGTTCCACGACGGATGCCGCCGCATGAACCGACACATACCCGCGGGGCCGGTCCTGAAACTGCGAGGTGACGCCGTCACCAATGAGCCGAAGCGGAAGCCGGCCGGGGCGCTCTAGATGCCGGGCATCGGAAGTCTCACGCAGCCATGCCGTGACGGAATCCTCGATCTCTCGGCGACCCGCGTCGTCGAGAGCGGCATCCACGAGCATGCGATCGCCGTCGCTGATCGTGAGCCAGCGCCGATGGCTGTCGTAACTCAGCTTCAGCCGCGCGAGCGAGGGCATGTCCATGAGCGCAAGGCCGCGCTTCTTCGGCCAGTACGGCAGCCCGTCCTCGACCTCGGGCTCGACGGCATCGGCGAACCGAAAGGCAAGCACCCGATCACCCTCGACGCGCCCGTCGTCCTGCACCACGATCTGCTCGCGCACTTCGGGCGTGAACCCCTTCACCGGGTAGCGATACAGCGCGGCGACAGATGCCATGCCGCCATCGTGCCACGCGCCGGGTACCGCTCACTTCGATAGACTGCGATCAATGGATGCCGGAACGGATGCCGCGCTCACATCACTGGGCGACCCGACCCGCGCCCGCATCCTGAGCCTCATGCGCGCCTCCCCCGACGGTCGTGTGCTCGTCGGGCGGCTCGCGACCGAACTCGGTCTGCGTCAACCGACCGTCAGCCACCACATGAAGACCCTGCTTGCCGACGGCATCGTGAGCCGCGAACCGGTAGGACGCCAGGTCTGGTATTCGGTGGCGCCGGATGCCGCAGACCGCGTCGACGCGCTCCTCGGCCGCCCCCGCGAGGCAGCATCCGTCGACCTCGATCGGATCGCGGCCGACCTCCAGGCGCGATTCGGCGAGCGCGTCGACGCCGACCAGATTCGTGAGGTCGTCGCCGACAGCCACGCACGCCTCTCGGCGACGGATGCCCCGCTCCTGGCATCCCGCACCTTCTCGTTCGCCGCGAGCAGGCTCGACGCGCTGACCGCGGCATCAGCAAGACCGTCGGATACCACCCCGAGCGTGCTGTTCGTGTGCGTGCAGAACGCCGGCAGATCCCAACTGGCGGCCGGCATCCTGCGCCACCTCGCCGGCGGCGCGGTCAGCGTGCGAACCGCTGGCTCTGCACCTACCACGGACGTTCGCTCGACGATCGTCACCGCGCTGGATGAGATCGGCGTCTCGATCGGCGACGAGTTCCCGAAGCCACTGACCGACGAAGCAGTTCGTGCCGCGGATGTCGTCATCACGATGGGATGCGGCGACGCCTGCCCCATCTATCCCGGAACGCGATACCTCGATTGGGAGCTCGAAGATCCCGTCGGCAAGCCGCTCGCAGCCGTGCGCGGCATCCGTGATGACATCGACAGGCGCGTGCGAGAACTCCTCACAGAACTTCGCTCCGCCGAGAAAGTGAACACGAGCTGAACTCCCCTGGGTTCGGCTTCCCCGATAGATAGATAACCATCTATGCTTTTCTCATCCCGAGAAAGGTGAAGCCCATGTCGACCACCCCTCCCGTCGTCCTGTTCGTCTGCGTTCATAACGCCGGCCGCTCACAGATCGCCGCTGGATACCTGCAGGCCCTCGCCGGCGACCGTGTCGAGGTCCGCTCGGCGGGATCTCAGCCGAAGGACCAGATCAACCCCGTCGCCGTGCAGGTCATGGCCGAAGAGGGCATCGACATCGCGAACAACGCGCCCAAGGTCCTTACTGTGCAGTCCGTGCAGGAGTCCGACGTCGTCATCACGATGGGATGCGGCGACGCCTGCCCGATCTACCCCGGCAAGCGCTACGAAGACTGGCAGCTTGACGACCCGGCCGGCCAGGATGTCGAGACCGTGCGCCGCATCCGTGACGAGATCCGGGGACGCGTCGAGACCCTGCTTTCCGAGATCGCCCCCGCCGCGTGACTCTCGCTCCCCTCGCCCGCCGAGCCGCCGCGGAGTTCCTCGGCACCGGACTGCTCGTCACGGTGGTGGTCGGCTCGGGCATCATGGCGACCAGGCTTACAACGGATGTCGGCATCCAAATGCTCGCCAACAGCATCGCGACGGCCCTCGGCCTATCGGTTCTGATCCTGATGTTCGGCACGATCTCAGGCGCACATTTCAATCCGGCGGTGTCGCTCGTGGACTGGTTCCTCGGGCGGCGCCGCCGAGTGGGGCTCACAGGGCCGATGCTCGGGATCTACACGCTCGCCCAGATCGCCGGCGCTATCGGCGGAGCCGTCCTCGCCAACGTCATGTTCGACGTGCCCACGAGCCTGTCGACCACTGCCCGAGCAACTCCGGCAACGCTGATCGCAGAGGTTGTCGCGACGTTCGGACTCGTGCTGCTGATCGTCGCGCTCGCCCGCACCGGGCGCGGCGCTGCAGCAGCACCGGCGGTAGGCGCATACATCGGTGCGGCGTACTGGTTCACCAGCTCGACGTCGTTTGCGAACCCCGCGGTCACGATCGGGCGCCTGTTCAGCGACACCTTCGCCGGCATCGGGGCTCCGTCGGTACTCCCGTTCATCGCCGCGCAGCTTGTCGGCGCTGCTATCGCGGTGGTCGCAGCGATCGCGCTCTTCCCCCACGTCGCTGATGCTGCCGAAGAGATCGTCATCCCGCATGCGGATGTCGATCCCGACGCCTCAGCTGTTCACCGCCGCGACCGAACCGCCCCGTAGAATCCGGCCGTGACCGCGAGCGCCCACGACACCGCCACCGCATCGCGCGGCTCGGCAGGCGAGGTGTTCTGGGCCTTCCTGCGCCTGGGCCTTACCTCCTTCGGCGGACCGATCGCGCACCTCGGCTACTTCCGCGACGACCTCGTCGTGCGACGCCGGTGGATGAGTGACAAGGCATATGCCGACCTGGTCGCCCTGTGCCAGTTCTTGCCCGGGCCGGCGTCCAGCCAGGTCGGCTTCGCGATGGGCCTGCACCGTGCCGGCCCGCTCGGCGCTCTCGCGGCCTTCCTCGCTTTCACGCTGCCCTCGGCGATCCTCATGGTCGCCTTCGCGTTCGGCGCGGCACTGTTTGAGGGTGTCATCGGTGCGGGTCTGCTGACGGGCCTGAAGATCGTGGCGGTGGCTATCGTCGCCCAGGCGGTCTGGGGCATGGCGAAGACGCTGACCCCCGATGCGCGGCGTGCCTCAATTGCCGTGGTTGCGGCAGTCGTCGCGCTCCTTCTCGCGGGATCGATCGGACAGGTCCTCGCGATCGTTCTCGGCGCGGTCGCCGGTCTCCTCCTTTGCCGGTCCGCGCCCGCCGGAATCGGCGACACCGGTCTCATGCGTTTCCCGGTATCACGCACAGCAGGAGTCGTCAGCCTGGTGGCGTTCGTCGTCATCCTGCTCGGGATGCCGATCCTCGCCGCCCTCAGCAGCAACGGGGCTGTGAGCTTGTTCGACACGTTCTACCGCGCCGGAGCCCTCGTCTTCGGCGGCGGACACGTCGTCCTCCCGCTGCTGCAGGCGGGGGTGGTCGAGACCGGATGGGTGAGTCCCGAGCAGTTCCTCGCCGGCTACGGCGCCGTGCAAGCGATGCCCGGGCCGCTGTTCACCTTCTCGGCCTACCTCGGGACCCTGTCATCGGTCGGCCCCGGCGGCGTTCTCGGCGCCGCCATCGCCCTGGTCGCGATCTTCCTTCCCGGGTTTCTGGTACTGGTCGGTGTGCTGCCGTTCTGGAACGCTCTTCGAGGGCGAACCTGGATGCAGTCGCTCATGCGCGGGGCGAACGCCGCCGTGGTCGGCATCCTCGGCGCGGCTCTCTATGACCCGCTCTTCACGACGGGGATCGTCGGCGTAGGGTCGTTCAGCCTCGCGCTCGTGTGCTTCGTGCTGCTCATTGCGTGGAAGTTGCCGCCCTGGGCAGTCGTCCTCATCGGGGGTGCGGGCGGCATCCTGCTGGCTGCGCTGGGAGTTTCCTGATCAGGTCGGAATCTCGACCAGTTCAGCGCCGGCGTGCGCGACCTCGGCGAGCGCAGCCTCACTGGATTCGGCGGCGACCCCCGCGATGAGGTTCGTGATCACCCGCACGTGTCTGCCGTGCGCGATCGCGTCCAGCGTCGAGGCGCGGACGCAGTAGTCGGTGGCGATGCCGGCGACATCCACCTCGAGGATCCCGTGCTCGGTCAGCAGATCCGACACCTTGGCGCCGTCATCCGTCGTACCTTCGAAGAGTGAGTACGCCGGTTCTCCTTGCCCCTTCTTGACGTGGTGGGTGACGGATGCCGTGTCGAAACCCGGGTCGTACTCCGCGCCCTCCGTCCCGCTCACGCAGTGGACCGGCCACGTGTCGACGAAGTCAGGTTCGGGATGGAAATGTCCGCCATTGTCGTGATCGGGATGGTGCCAGTCGCGCGAGGCGACGATGATGTCGTATTCCTCGGCGTGCGTCACGAGGTACTGCGAGATCCGTTCGGCTACGGCATCCCCGCCCTCGACACCGAGCGCGCCGCCTTCGGTGAAGTCGTTCTGGACATCGACGATGAACAGTGCCCTACCCATAACGTCGAGGCTACGCTCGTTCACCCGTCGTCGGAATCCCGCTTCTTCCGCAGCGCACGGCGGCTGAGCGGCTGCGACTCGCCCTCGGCGTGGGTGGCTCCGACAAGGTCAGCCGACCGCGGGTCGTGAACCGCTCCCACCACTTCGGGTCCGCGCCGCCAGAGCTTCGACGGCCACCAGATCGCCCGCCCGATGTCGTACGACAGGGCCGGGACGAGGAGCGAGCGCACGACGAAGGTGTCGAGCAGCACACCGAACGCGACGATGAACGCCAGCTGTGCGAGGAACAGGATCGGGATGACCCCGAGCGCAGCGAAGGTCGCTGCGAGCACGAGGCCCGCCGATGTGATCACCCCGCCGGTGGCGACGAGCCCGCGCAAGATGCCGCGACGCGTGCCGTGCACGAGCGACTCCTCCCGCACGCGCGACATCAAGAAGATGTTGTAGTCGACGCCGAGGGCAACGAGGAACACGAATCCATAAAGCGGTACTGCCGGGTCTGCGCCCGGGAACCCGAGGACGTAGTCGAAGACGAGCGCGCTGACACCGAGGGCCGAACCGAACGACACGACAACCGTGAGGATCAACAGGACCGGCGCGAGCACTGCCCGCAGCAGCAGCATCAGGATCAGCAGGATGACCACCAGCACGATCGGGATGATGACGGTGCGATCGCGGATCGAGGTGTCGTTCGAATCGACATCCGTCGCCGTCACTCCGCCGACCAGGGCGACACCGTCGCCGAGCTCGTCGGTGAACGCGACGCGCAGGTCGCGCACGGTTTGCTCGGCCTCGACCGAGTCCGCGGCATCCGTCAGCGTCGCGATCACGAGCACGTCGCCGTCCGAGACGGTGGGGCTCGGCGCCGGAGTACCCGGCGGCCCGAAGGCCGTGAAGACCGGCTCCCCGTTTTCGACAGAGACAGGCGCCTGTCCGCTCGGCGAGTCCTCGGAGGCGACAGATACCGAGTCGATCCCGGCGCTGTCGTCGAGGATCGTGACCGCGGCGGCAAGCTCGCTCTCGGGAACGATCACGTAGACGGGGCTACCGGAGCCTGCCGGGAAGTGCTCGGCGAGAACATTCTGCCCGTCTCGCGCTTCGGAATAGCCCAGCACGAGGTCGCTGGATGCCACACCATCCGCTTTGAACTGGGTGACACCGAGGGCTGCCACCAGCAGCGCGACCGTCGTGATGATCCAGACCGGGCGCGACCGTCGCGCGATCAGGCGCGCTTGGCGTGGCCAGAATCCCTTGACCGGCTTGGTGAAGTCGTC
This sequence comes from Microbacterium sp. UBA1097, assembly GCF_002313585.1. Classification (NCBI taxonomy): domain Bacteria; kingdom Bacillati; phylum Actinomycetota; class Actinomycetes; order Micrococcales; family Microbacteriaceae; genus Microbacterium; species Microbacterium sp. UBA1097. The sequence goes on from NZ_DCBW01000058.1 coordinate 17,876, forward strand.
GGGAAGCTCTGCGAGCCCGTGCTTGGGGATGAACGGCCAGAACGCTACGCGGCCGAAGAGCGCGAGCAGCGCGGGCAGGAAGGTGAGGGCGGAGAGCATCGCGAACGCGATGCCGATCGAGGCGATGGGTCCTAGCGCCCGGTTGGTCGCAAGATCCGAGAGCAGCAGGATCAGAAGACCCGCGATGACTGTGCCGCCCGACGCGAGGATCGGCTCGAAGGATCCCTTCCAGGCACGCAGCGTCGCGTTCCATCGCTGCTCGCCCTCGCCGATGGCCTCCCGGAATCTCGCGACATACAGCAGGGCATAGTCTGTTGCCGCGCCGATCACGAGAATGAACAGGATGCCTTGGACCTGACCGTTGAGGACGAAGACGCCGGCGTAGGCGAGCCACCACACAACGAGCAGCGCCACGGTCAGCGCGAAGGTCGAGGTCATGAGCACGAGGATCGGCAGCAGCGGCGATCGGTAGACGATCACCAGGATGACGAACACCGCCACTAGGGCGACGATGAGCAGCAGTCCGTCGATGCCGAGGAATCCCTTGACGAGGTCAGACGTGAAGCCTGCCGGTCCCGTTACCCACCCCTCGAGCGGCGCCTGCAGATCGTCGGTGACGAGGGTACGGATCTCTTCGACGATCTCACGCACTTCACCCGACGAATCGATCGGGATGAAGACCTGCACCGCTTCGCCGTCATCCGAGACCACCGGTGGGGATACTCCATCGAGGACACCGTCGATGTTCGCGATCTCGTCGACGAGCGTCTGGACCTCGGCGAGCTGATCATCGGTGAGCTCTCCGTCGCCCGTCACGACAAGGACGGCGGGGATTGCTTCGTCACCCAAGAAGTCTGGGAGGCGCTCAGCGACGCGCGTGGCGTCCGCGCTCTCGGGGAGGAAGCTCGACTGGTCGTTGCTCGCGACCTCGTCGACCTTTCCGAAGTAGGGGCCCCCGACCGACCCCACCCCGACCCAGATCAGCACGAGCAACGCGGGGATGCCGATTCGCAACCACCGGGAGGGGCGGACGGAGTTCTTCTTCTGAGCCATCTTGCTAGCTTATCTAGCTAAACCGGCATCCGCGCAAGCCCTATCGTTGACGGATGGTGTCGGCAGCAATCGCTCTCCTGGGAGCGTTCATTTACGGCGCCGCCGACTTCTTCGGGGGCCTTGCAGCCAGACGCTTGCGCTCGATCGTCGTTACCGCGACGGCGGCTCTGAGCGGTCTGGTCGTTCTGTTCATACTGATCCCCCTGCTCGGAGCCCGGTGGAACATCGAAGACGTCGCCTGGGGCGCGCTCTCGGGAGTGTTCGGCGTGACAGCAATCGCGCTTCTATACGCCTGCCTCGCGATCGGCCCGATGAGCATCCTCTCCCCCGTCACCGCGGTCACGTCCGCGATTGCACCGATGATCTGGGGGCTCACAATCGGCGGTGAGAGCCTGACGGTCACCGGCTACCTCGGGCTCGGGGTGGCTCTGATCGCCGTCGTGCTCGTCGGATTCATCCCCGGACAAGGTGCGGTTCGTCCGTCAGCGCGCGGACTCGTGATGGCGATCGGCTCTGGATTGGCGATCGGCGCATTCCTTATCACCCTCGATCAGGCCAGCGATGACAGCGGGCTCGTGCCGATGATCGCCAACCGCGCCACGAACGCGACCATCACGATGGTCATCGTCGTTGCGATGATCATCGCCGCCACACGGCGGGGAGCCAGCGCGACATCCGCGCTCCGAGCCCGCGGTATCGAACTCGGCGCGACCCCCACCGGGCACGCCGACCTCGAGCATGCGCGCACCTCTCCGGCAGGGACGGCACGATCCACGCCCGCAGGATGGGGCCTTGCCTTCGTGTGCGGTGTGCTTGATGTCACCGCCAACGTGCTGCTACTCGCTGCACTCCGTCTCGGAGACCTGTCGATCGTGGCAGCCCTTACCGCGTTGTACCCCGCCGGGACGATCCTGCTCGCCGCCGTCGTGCTTCGCGAGCGCGTCGCTGCCGTGCAGTGGCTGGGTCTTGCGCTGGCTCTGGGCGCCGGCGTGCTGCTGGCACTCGCTTGACGCGGCGTCAGCCCTCAAGGAACAGCAGCACGACCGACACGACAAGGCCGATGAGGGCAAGCGCGGCGAAGCCTGCGGTGAGACGAGCGAGCGAGCGCACCAGCGGCGACGTCCGGGAGACCCGGACGGTATCGTGCCGACCGAGGCGCGCCCACAGGTCGACCTCTTCATCGTGCACGGTCGCGCCGTGCGGCAGCGGGGCTTCGCCGAGGATGCCGCTGTCATCGAACCATCGCACCACCTCGCCGGCGGGAGTTGGCGAGACGACGGCCCGTACGGGCACCCACGACCCGTCGGCGACCCACGCGATCAGGGCCGCGATGCCGAGGAGCACAGCCGCGCCAAGTCCGATCCAGGTGTAGATCTCCAGGGCAACGGCTAGCGCGGGTGGCACAGCCCCATTCTCTCAGGGAGCGGACCTGCCCACCCAAGGGTTCGCTCCCCCGGGCCATAAACGGAGCCACCTAAGGGAATCGTCCCCACCGCCACTCCAGCCGCCGCTTCGCGGCGCCCGGAGCCTCTGGCGGCGTGGGCCCACCCAAGGGTTCACTCCCCGCCGGATGAACGAAAGAGACCGCCCTACGGACGGTCTCTTTTGTTCAGAGCCACCTAAGGGAATCGAACCCTTGACCTATTCATTACGAGTGAATCGCTCTGCCGTCTGAGCTAAGGTGGCGTGATCGCTCGCGCGATGCACGATCAACGATCTTACCGTGTCCCCACTCGGCTCGTGACCACCTGTCACTACTCGCAGACAAGGCCGTCGGCTGGCACGATGCCGTCGATGAAATAGGCCTCGACGGCATCATCCACGCATGTGTTGCCCTTGTTGTAGCCGGTGTGGCCCTCACCGACGCGCGTGATGAGCACGCCCGACTCGAGCTGCTCGGCCAGCGCGACCGACCAGTCATACGGTGTCGCCGGGTCACCCGTCGTCCCGATCACCACGATCGGCTCGGCACCTGCTGCGGCGATCGGCTCCCGAACGCCAGTAGGTGCGTATGGCCATACGTCGCACAAGTCCACGCCCTCCCAGTAGGGGGCGATGGTCGGGGCCTGCTGGGCGATAGCTGCCTGAGACGCAGCGCGCTCGGCATCCGTCTCGCCGTCCGGGTAATCCATGCAGTTGTAGGTCAGAAAAGCCTCGGTCGAATTGTCGAGATACTGGCCGCCCTGGCGGTTGTAGTAGAAATCGGCGAGAGTGAATGCGGTGCTGGGATTCCCCCGCAGCACGTCGGTGAGCGCCTGCGTGAGGTACGGCCAACTCTCTTCCGCGTACAGCGCGGTGACGATGGCGGTCACGAGCGAGTCAGCGCCCAGCATCCGGCCATCGCTGTTGCGGATGGGGTCGCGGTCGACGCTGGCCAGAAGGATCGCAAGATCTCCCATGGCCTCATCGACCGAACCGCTGAAGGGGCAATCGCTCTGACCCACGCACGACGCCATGTAGGCGCGCAGCGCGTTCTCGAAGCCGATGGCCTGCTGGGTCGAGACATCAAGCCCGCTCAAGGACGGATCGATCGCGCCATCGAGCACGAGACGCCCGACACGATCCGGGTAGTGCTTCGCGTACGTCGCCCCGAGGAAGGTGCCATACGAGTAGCCGAGGTAGTTGAGTTTCTCGTCGCCAAGAACCGCGCGCAACAGGTCCATGTCCTGCGCCGCGTTTCCGGTCGTGATGAACGGCAGGATGCCGTTGCTGTTCTGCTCGCACGCGGCCGCGAACTCCTGCTGTTGCTCGGTGACGAACGCGTCCCATTCGGCGGAACGGCGCTGCCCGGGCGGGATGTCAAAGACGAACGAATCCATGCCCGCAGCGTCCAGGCACGTGACCGCGGTGGACTTACCGACCCCGCGGGGATCGAAGCCAATGACGTCGTAGTTCTCCTCGAGCGCCTGACCGACCGCGAAACCCAGGGAATCGCGCACGAGATCCACGCCGCTCGCTCCCGGGCCGCCGGGATTGGTCAGCAGCGAACCGAGCGGCTCACCACCGGTCGCCGCGTGACGGATGACAGAGAGGTCGATCGTTCCCGCATCCGGGTCGCTCCAGTCCAGGGGCGCGGTGACGGTGGTGCAGTCAAAGCCTTCGCCGCAGGCGGCCCAGTCCAGTGTCTGCTGATAGAAGGAAAGAAGATCCTCCGCGACCCCGTCGGTGATCGGTGTCGGGGAACGGTGCGGGGCTGAGCTCTGATCCGGCATCGGGATGAGGTAGCAGCCGGCGAGCGCGACAGCCGCCGCCACCATCGTGGCGCTCGCTGTCAGGATGCGTCGAGCGAGGCGTGCGGTCATGGTGTCCTTCCCGACGAGACGGTGATGAGCAGGCTCTCGAGAGCAAGGGTGGGTGCGACGTTCTGTTCGAGGTTCCGGCGCGTGCGGGCGATCTCATCGAGCACGACCAGCGTGCGCTGCGGTGACCACGCCGCCGCGAGCGCGCGAAGGTCCTCGTCCAGCTCTCGGTTGATCAGGACACTCCCTCCTGTCGGGTCGGTCCTGCCGAACTGAATCATGAGTACGTCGCGGTACAGCGATTGCAGATCCGTGAGCACGCGGTCGATTCCGTCGCGCAGGCTCCGGGTCGCGCGGCGCTTCTGATCCTCTTCGAGCGCGGTGATCTGCGCTCGAACCGCCGGCGGCACGGCTGCGCCCTCGGCGATTCCGAGAGTGCGCTTGAGGCTCTCGCGCTCGGTCTCGTCTCGCTCCGTGGTGAGCGCCTTGGCGTCATCCGTAGCCGCCTGGACGATGCGACCTGCCACATCGACAGCATCGCCGACGCTGCGAACACCGAGCGCAGCTCGCAGCGTCACGTCTCGACGTGCACGAGCTTCGCCATCCGTGGCGAGCCGCTGTGCCATGCCGATGTGCCGTTGCGCGTGCCGCGCTGACTGCTCAGCAGTGACGGGATCGGCTCCGGTTCGCTGGGCGATGAGCGCAGCGACGTCGGCGACGTCGGGCTCGCGCAGGCGCACCACACGCACCCGAGAACGGATGGTCGGAAGAAGGTCTGCATCGCTCGGGGCGCACAGCACCCACACGGTGCGCTCGGGTGGCTCCTCGAGCGCTTTGAGCAGAACGTTGGAGGTGCGCTCGGCCATGCGGTCGGCATCCTCGACGATGATCACCCGATACCGGCCGAGCGAGGGGGCGAAGTAGGCGCGCTCGACCAGCTGCCGAGCCTCGTCGATGCGGATGATGACCTGCTCGGTTCGCAGCACTGTCACATCGGGGTGGGTCCGCGCGATCACCTGACGCATCGTGGCCTCGTCGCCGGGCTCGGCGATGAGCGCTGCCGCGAACGCCGCAGCGAGGGTCGAGCGGCCAGAGCCGGGTGGACCCGTGATCAGCCAGGCGTGCGCGAGTGAGTCGGGGTCGGATGCCGCGGCCTGGAATTGCGCGACGGCCTCCGGCTGCCCCCACACGGCGCCCCACGGAACTACCTGTTCGGGGGGCGCTTGCTGCATGCAGCCCAGCGTAGCTGCGGCATCCGACGATCTGCCGTGAGTCACCGGGGCGGCCTACGTCACCGAGCGAGCAGAGCCGTCACCCTCGCGCGGACCGCCTCGGCGATCTCGCCTGCCGGGAGCGAGGCATCCAGCACGAGGAAGCGCTCGGGTTCAGCGGCAGCCAGCGCAAGGTACTCGGCACGCACGCGGGCATGGAACTCGTCACGCTCTGCCTCAAGCCGGTCGAAGGGCTTGTCGGCGGCGTCGAGCCGCGCGCGAGCTGCCTCGGGGTCGAGATCCAGCAGCACGGTGAGGTCAGGAAGCAACCCTCCGGTAGCCCAGAGCGACAGGTCGCGGATCTCGTCGCGACCCAATACCCGACCCGCGCCCTGGTAGGCGACGGACGAGTCGAGGTAGCGGTCCTGGATGACTACCTCGCCCCGCGCGAGAGCCGGGCGCACCACCGTGGCGATGTGATGAGCTCGGTCGGCTGCGTAGAGCAGCGCTTCGGCACGCGGCGACACCTCGCCTCGATGGTGCAGGACGATGTCACGGATGAGCACACCGACCTCGGTCCCGCCGGGTTCGCGCGTGCGCACCACGATGCGGCCCTCAGACTCGAGCCAGTCGCGAAGCAGGCTTGCCTGCGTGGTCTTGCCCGACCCGTCACCGCCCTCGAGGGTGATGAACAGTCCCGGTGAGGTCACTTCTTGGCCGTCGTCTTGCGCGTCGTCGTGGCGCGCTTGGTCGTGCGCTTGGGTGCTGGCCCCTTCGCGCGTTTGTCAGCGAGCAGCTGCACGGCACGCTCGAACGTCACATCATCGACCTGTTCACCGCGCGGAATCGTCGCGTTGGTCTCACCGTCGGTGACGTAGGGTCCGAACCGGCCGTCGCGCAAGCGGATCGGCTTGCCGCTGGTCGGGTCGGCCTCGAACTCCTTGAGCGCACTCGACGCGCGGCGGGCACCGTACTTCGGCTGGGCATAGAGTTCGAGCGCCTGCTCGAGCGTGATGTCGAAGATCTGCGCCTCACTCTCGAGCGAGCGCGAGTCGGTGCCCTTCTTCAGGTACGGACCGAATCGACCGTTCTGCGCCGTGATCTGCTCGCCCGAGGCGGGATCCTCACCCACGACACGCGGCAGATCGAGCAGGCGCAGCGCCGTCTCGAGGTCGATCGTGTCCACCGACATCGACCGGAACAGTGACGCCGTGCGGTTCTTCGGGGCAGCGCTCTTCGCGGTGGACTTCTTGCCCTTCGCCGCGGGCGCCGGCTCAGCCGGTGCTGTCTCGAGAACCTCACCGGTCTCCGGGTCAACGACCGCGGCGGCCTCGGGCTCGGTTTCTTCGATGTAGGGGCCGAATCGGCCATCCTTGACGACGACGAGCTTGCCGTTGGCGGGGTTCTCGCCGAGGACGCGGTTGCCGGCGACCGGGGCGTCGATCAGTTCCTGTGCCTTCTCGGGCGTGAGCTCGTCGGGCGCGAGGTCGTCGGGAACGTTGACGCGGCGCGGGTCGGCATCCGGGTTCGCAGGGTCGATGACCTCGAGGTAGGGCCCGTACTTGCCGACACGCAGGGTCACGGTGTCGCTGATCGGACGCGCGTTGAGCTCACGCGCGTCGATGTCGCCGAGGTTGTCGACGATGTTGCGAAGGCCGACGTGGGCATCCGAACCGTAGTAGAACTCCTTGAGCCACTCGATGCGCTTCTGCTCACCCCGCGCAATGGCGTCAAGGTCGTCTTCGAGCGCGGCAGTGAAGTCGTAGTCGACAAGCTCCGAGAAGTGCTCTTCGAGCAGACGCACGACGCTGAACGCGACCCAGCTGGGCACAAGGGCCTGACCCCGCTTGGTGACGTACCCGCGGTCGAGGATGACGTCGATGATGCTCGCGAACGTCGACGGGCGTCCGATGCCCTTCTCTTCGAGCGCCTTCACGAGGCTCGCCTCGGTGTAGCGGGGCTTGGGGCTCGTGCTGTGGCCCTTGGGCTCGACATCCGTGAGACTCAGCACATCGCCGACCGCGAGCGCCGGCAGCGACTGGTCGTCGGAGCGGTCGGCATCGGCACGCTTTTCGTCGCGGCCCTCTTCGTAGGCTTCGAGGAAGCCCTTGAAGGTGTAGACGGTTCCGGATGCCGTGAACTCGGCCTTCTTGCCATCGGCATCGAGGGCCAGCGTGACGGTGGTGGTCTCGTACTTGGCATCCGACATCTGGCTGGCGATCGTGCGTTTCCAGATGAGGTCGTACATGCGCTCTTCGTCGCGGTCGAGCTGGCCGGTGACCTCGCTCGGGCGGCGGAAGAACTCACCCGACGGACGGATCGCCTCGTGCGCCTCCTGCGCGTTCTTGGAGTTGTTGCGGTACGTCCGCGGGTTCAGCGGCACGGCCTTGTCGCCGTAGAGCTCGACGGCCTGCGTGCGCGCGGCGGTGACCGCCTGCGCCGACAGGGCCGTCGAGTCGGTGCGCATATAGGTGATGTACCCCTTCTCGTAGAGGCGCTGAGCGACGCTCATGGCGTGTTTCGCGCTCATCGAGAGCTTGCGGCCTGCCTCCTGCTGCAGGGTCGAGGTCGTGAACGGCGGCTTGGGGCTACGGGTGCCGGGCTTTGCGTCAAGGGCGGTGACGGATGCCTCAGCAGCGGCCTCCACGGCTGCGGCGAGTGCGCGCGCCGCTGCTTCGTCGAGGACGACGACCGCCTTCTTCAGCTGGCCCTTGTCGTCGAAGTCCGCTCCGCGCGCGAGCGATGCGCCGTCGAGGCGCGCGAGGCGCGTCGTGAAGGAAGAGCCATTCTTGCCGGCGAGAGCCTCGACGTCCCAGTAGTCGGCGGGAACGAACGCCATCCGCTCCCGCTCGCGGTCGACGACCATGCGGGTTGCGGCGGACTGCACGCGGCCGGCAGAAAGGGCAGCTCCTTCGCGGCCCGAGCCGACCTTGCGCCACAGCACCGGCGAGACATCCCACCCGTAGAGGCGGTCGAGCACGCGCCGGGTCTCCTGCGCGTCGACCAGGGCAAGGTCGAGGTCTCGGGTCTTGTCGACGGCGGCACGGATCGCATCCTTGGTGATCTCGTGGAAGACCATGCGCTTGACGGGAACCTTGGGCTTGAGCACCTCGAGCAGGTGCCAGGCGATGGCCTCACCCTCGCGGTCCTCATCTGTGGCCAGCAGGACCTCGTCGGCATCCTTCAGTGCGCGCTTGAGTTCAGCGACGGTCTTGGTCTTGCGATCACTGATGACGTAGTAGGGGTCGAAGTCGTTGTCGACGTCGATCGAATACTTCCCGTAGGCCTGCTTCTTTTCGGCCGGGATGTCCTTCTTGCTCGCAAGGTCGCGGATGTGTCCCACCGAGCTGAGCACCTCGTACCCGTCGCCCAGGTATCCCTGGATCGACTTCATCTTCGTCGGGGACTCGACGATGACAAGCTTCTTGCCTGTGGCCAACGAAAGCTTCCTTTCTTCGATGCACACCATACACACACGGCGACACAGCGAAGGCTGAGAGCGCTACGGTGGCGGGCCGGCGCGTGCGGTTGCAGTGACCTCGAACGCGCCGAAGGGAACCGAAACCGACACGGTCGCGATGAGCTCGACAAGCTCGCACGAACGCATCCGTGCTCCCAGCGCGGAAGCGACCTCGGCAGCCCGATCGCAGGGGACACCGGGGACCGCTCCGGATGCGGCATCCGCTGCCGCGAGAGCCGCCGAGTCAGCCGCGCCGGCCACGCGTTGGGCGACGACGGATGCCGCGCCCACGCCCGCCGCCGCCACGATCACCGCAGCACCGATCACCGCAATGCCCGCCGAGGCAACGGTGCCCGCCATTACCAGCCATCCGCGAGGGCGCAGCCGCGCGCTGTGACGGGAATCCCGGAAACCGTGCGCGCCGCGGTCACGCACACGAGGTCTCCCTCGTCGCTGATCTCGACCGACGCGCCGGGGACGGCTGCCTGCACGACGGCACTCACGCGCGCGCCGCTTTCGCCGCGTGAGGCAAGGCGCGCAGCGTCGGCAACGGCATCCTGCAACAGAATCTGCCGCCCGGCAGCACCCAGAATCCCGACGGCGAGAAGCACCACAACCGCGACAGCAGTCATCGCGATCGCGAACTCGGCGGCGACCGACCCGCGATCACCGCCGAGTCCGTCGCGGATCATTCGACGCTGAGCGCGCGGCGCACCAGGTCGGTGAGGATGCCGCGCACCTCGTCCGAGCGCATGATCACGACCAGAAGGCCAGCGAAGGCGACTGCGGCCATCGTGGCAATCGCGTATTCCGCGGTGGCGGCGCCGGTCTCGTCCAGAAACAGCTCGCGCGCGGCACGCGAGGTCAAACGGGGCAGTGAGGACATGGGTTCTCCAATCGGTTGAGGCGGTGGGCACGTGGGTTGGGCACGGTCACGGAAGCTGAAGAGAAACGGAAGGCAGGATGCTGAGAAACATCGGCGCGACGCCCAGGCACAGGAAGGCAGGAAGCGTGCACACGCCGAGCGGAAGGAGCAGTTTGGTCGACAGGCGAGCTGCGCGCAGGCGACCGTCGACCCGAGCCCGGTGCCGATCCAGCGCGGCCGCCGAGCGCAGCAGTTCGACTGCCGGAACTCCTGCCGCCTCAGAAAGGAGGAGAGTGTCACGCACCGCCACGGAATCGTCGGCATCCGCGCCGCGCGCGGCATCCACGAGGGTCCGGGCCCGCGACACCGATACGCCGCCGCTGAGCGCTATCGCGGTGAGGTCGGCATCCATTCCCGGCATCACGGCGTCACGGTGAGCGGCAAGCGCCAGCCGCGACGTCCAGCGTCGCCCGGCCATGAGTAGCCCGACGCCGGCCACGGCACATGCCCATCCGGCAGGCTCGCGCAGCAACGTTCCGAGGGGATCGAACCCCAGGGCGAATGCGAGACCGATTCCGACAGCCGGAAGCCAGCCGAGCAGTCGAGCAGTGGACGTCGGTTCGGCCAGAGCGACGCGGATCTCGTCAGCTGACTCCTCGGCATCCCGCAGCACGTCGGCGAAGGAGCGAAGGGCGGGCGCCAGCGGCGCCCCGACCGTCGTCGCGATCGACCACGCCGCAGCCACGTCTCGCCACATTCGTCGCTCTCGTGCGTGGACCGACTCGCCCACCGCATCGACTCTCGCGATGCGGATCCTGCGGCGTGGCTCCGGTGCGGGCTCGACGGCCAGGGCAGCGATCGCGCTGTCAATTCGGGCACCGCCGTCGACGGCATTGACGACCTGCGACGCCTGCAGGTCGCCCTGCTTCGCCAGATGGTCCCAGGCACGAGTCGGGGTGACCCCGGCCTCGAGCAACACAGCGACGCGCAGAACTGTCTCGGCGACCTGCGCTGTCATGACAGCTCCTCTATATGGAGGCGACCGTCGGGGCCGAGCGTTGGGCGGCCGAGAGCGCCGATGCGACGGATGCCGTCGCCGTCACGGGTCACGTGAATGACCACGCCGATCGCGCTCGTGACCTGCCGTGCGAGGGCGTGGTCGGTGAGGCCCGCGAGTGCGCCGAGCGCCTCGAGCCGCGCCGGGACATCGCCGAGGCTGTTGGCGTGCACGGTGCCGGCACCGCCGTCGTGACCGGTGTTCAGCGCCGAGAGCAATTCGCGGATCTCTTCGCCGCGGCACTCCCCTACGACGAGCCGGTCCGGCCGCATTCGCAACGCCTCGCGCACAAGGCGAGCGAGGGTGATCCCGCCGGCCCCCTCGAGGTTGGGTTGTCGCGCTTCGAGGCGCACATGGTGAGGATGCTCGAGACGCAGCTCGGCGACATCCTCGATGGTCAGGATGCGTTCGTCGCGGCCGGCTTCGGACAAAAGCGCAGACAGCAGCGTGGTCTTGCCCGCGCCCGCGGCCCCCGTGACCAGCACGTTCTCTCGGGCGGCGACGATGTCGCGCAGCCGGTCACCTACCGTGGCATCGAACATGCCACGCCGACCGAGCTCAGCCACGGTGACCGATTGCAGGCGCGGGACCCGAATGGATACGAGCGTCCCACTGACCGACACGGGAGGAAGCACAGCATGTACCCGTGCACCGCCGTCCAGCCTCACGTCGACGCACGGGTGTGACTCATCAATGTGTCGACCACCCGCCGCAATCAGAGACACCGCGAGATCACGCGCGTCGGCCTCCGAAAGCTCGATGCCTGCCGCGCGACGCGGCCCGTGGCCTCGGTCGACGAAGACTTGCGGCCCGTTCACGAAAACGTCAGTCGTCGCGGGGTCTTCCAGGTGAGGACGCACGCGCTCCAGCGACGGATGACGCAACCAGTCTGCTCTGCGCAGGGCACTACCACCATCAGGCGCGAACTGTCCGCCTACTCCGCGCCCGGCGGCGGAGGGCGGGAGCGGGACGAAGAGGTCAGGCATGCATCGACGGTAGGCATCCGGTTCCTCGCGGACCGCGCACCGGCGCCATAGCGCGGTCAAACGCGCCGACAAGGCGGGCTGGGGAGGAACGCTGCCGAGCGACAGGATGAAGCCCCAACACAAGAGAAGGCGGCATCCCATCGGGGGAGAGGGATGCCGCCGTGCGACACCGTTATCGGGGGTGGTCGGTGCCGCGATGCCAGAATCAGATGTTCGGCCGCGCACCAGCATACGCAACGAAAGGGGCCGTCACAATCCGTTGTGGAGAATCCACCTGCCCACTTCCGGAGGTAGTGTGCCCGAGCGGTGCTGACTAGCCTTTCGCTAGCTCTCGAGACGAGACGAATCACGAGAACCACTCAAGCCCGCGAAGGAGCGAGCCGAATGAGCAGTCAGATCGACCACCTGCTGAACGAGACCCGGCGGTTCGCCCCGTCTGCAGCTTTCGCCCAGAGTGCGATCGGTCGCGCCGAGCTCTATCAGCGCGCCGCTGACGATCGCGAGGACTTCTGGGCGGAGCAGGCGCGCGAGCTGCACTGGCACACGCCTTTCACAGAGGTGCTCGACTGGTCGACTCCCCCGTTCGCGAAGTGGTTCGCGGATGGCGCGCTCAACGTCGCCTACAACTGCCTCGACCGGCACGTCGAAGCGGGCAACGGCGACCGGGTCGCGCTGCTGTGGGAGGGAGAGCCCGGCGACACGCGCCGCGTCACCTACGCCGAGCTGACCGACGAGGTCAAGCGCCTGGCCAACGTCCTCGAGGGCCTCGGGGTCGGCGAGGGCGACCGGGTCGCCATCTATATGCCGATGATCCCCGAGTCGGTTGCCGCGATGCTCGCCGTCGCGCGGATCGGCGCGATTCACTCGGTCGTGTTCGGCGGCTTCTCGGCCGACAGCCTGCGCGCACGGATCGACGACGCCGGCGCCAAGGTCGTCATCACCGCCGACGGCGGCTACCGCAAGGGCAAGGTGTCGGCGCTCAAGCCCGCCGTCGACGCCGCCCTCAGTGACCGCGGATCGGGGGAGCAAGAGACCGTCGAGCACGTGCTGGTCGTTCGTCGCGGCGAGAACCCCGTCGAATGGACCGAGGGCCGCGACATCTGGTGGCACGACGCAGTGCCTGCGGCATCTGCCGATCACGAGGCAATGCCGTTCCCGGCAGAGAACCCCCTCTTCATCCTCTATACCTCCGGTACCACCGGGAAGCCGAAGGGCATCCTGCACACCTCCGGCGGTTACCTCACCCAGGCCGCCTTCACGAACCGCGTCGTCCTCGACCTGCACCCAGAGTCGGATGTGTACTGGTGCACTGCCGACATCGGGTGGATCACCGGTCACAGCTACGTCACCTACGGTCCGCTGGCCAACGGTGCAACGCAGGTCCTCTATGAAGGAACGCCCGACACCCCGCATCCGGCGCGCTGGTGGGAGCTCGTCGAGAAGTACGGCGTGACGATCCTCTACACCGCCCCGACGGCCATCCGTTCGTTCATGAAGATCGGGCGCACCGCGGTGCAGAAGTTCGATCTGTCGAGCATCCGGCTGCTCGGCTCGGTGGGTGAGCCCATCAACCCCGAGGCATGGATGTGGTACCGCGAGGTCATCGGTGGGGATGCCGCTCCGATCGTCGACACGTGGTGGCAGACCGAGACCGGCGCGATCATGATCTCGGCGCTGCCCGGCGTCACTGAGGCCAAGCCCGGAAGCGCACAGGTGCCGCTGCCGGGAATCGGCGTGGATGTCGTCGACGAGGCCGGCGAACACGTCGGCAACGGGAACGGTGGGCTGCTCGTGCTCACCGAACCGTGGCCCAGCATGCTGCGCGGCATCTGGGGCGACCCGGAACGGTTCGTCGAAACCTACTGGGAGAAGTTCCGCGATCAGGGCTATTACTTCGCCGGCGACGGCGCGCGCCTGGACGAGGACGGCGACGTGTGGCTGCTCGGCCGCGTGGATGACGTCATGAACGTCTCAGGTCACCGCCTGTCGACGGCCGAGATCGAATCGGCTCTGGTCGCACACGAAGCCACCGCCGAGGCGGCAGTTGTCGGGGCATCCGATGAGACCACCGGTCAGGCGGTCGTTGCGTTCGTCATCCTCAAAGAGAGCTTCCTCAAGGCGCACTCCCCCGAGGGCCTCGCTGCGCAGCTGCGGAGCTGGGTCGCCGAACAGATCGGCCCGATCGCCCGCCCGCGAGACATCTACATCGTCGGCGAACTCCCCAAGACCCGGTCGGGCAAGATCATGCGCCGCCTCTTGCGCGACGTGGCAGAGGGCCGCGAGGTCGGCGACACCACGACCCTCGCCGACACCGCCGTCATGTCGGTGATCTCGGCGCAGGTTCGCTGAGCTCGGCATCCGTGGGGTAGGCGAAACCCGCGGGGTAGGACGTTTCGGAACCGAATCGTCTTACCCCGCGATAATTCGTTCGCCCGTGCGGCTCAGGCGAGGGTGAAGACGACCTCGACCTCGACGGGGCTGTCCAGCGGCAGCACGGGTACGCCCACTGCCGAGCGCGCGTGGCGCCCGGCGTCGCCAAAGACCTCACCGAGCAGTTCGCTCGCGCCATTGATGACGCCCGGCTGCCCGGTGAACTCGGGGACTGATGCCACGAAACCGGTCACCTTGAGCACGCCGGTGAGCTTGTCCACGCCACCCGCGGCGGCGGCTGCGGCAGCTATCGCGTTGAGCGCGGACTGACGCGCATAGGATGCGGCATCCGAAGCGGGAACGAGCCCGTGGCCGTCACCGACCTTGCCGGTGGCCGGCAGCGCACCCGAAACGAAGGGGAGCTGACCGGCGGTGTAGACGAGGTCGCCGTGCACCTTCGCGGGGATGTAGGCCGCGACGGGCGGGGCGATCTGGGGAAGATCGATGCCGAGCTCTGCAAGGCGGGCGGAAACGCTCATCGGGTCACTCTCCGAACTGCTGGGCGGCAACGGCTGCCGCATCGAGGCCGGCGTTGGCTGCTCCGCCGCCGGTGGGACGCTTGAAGTATCCGACCAAACCGCCCTCAGGGCCCGGGACCACCTGCACGAGCTCCCACCCCTGCTTGCCCCAGTTGTTGAGGATCGCAGCGGTGTTGTGGATCAGCAGCGGCGTGGTCATGTACTCCCACGTGATCATCGGGGCTCCCGGGTGGTCGGTGATGGCGGGGGAACGGATGCTTCCCTCCAGCCTCGACCTCGCGGGCACGCGCGAGGCTGTCGAGCCTTCGCACAGGAAGCTCCCTTAGCATCAAGCCTATGCCTGAAACGAAACGAACGGCTGGCGGCGTGCTCGGCGGCCTGCTCGGTGTGGTCGGCCTCAGCGCCGTGGCAGGAGTCCTCGTTGCCGCCACCGTGACGCCGGCGATCGCCCTTTCCGGTGCCGCAGCATCGAGCGCGATCACGCTTTTCGACAATCTTCCCAGCGCGCTCGAGATCGATGAGCTGATGCTGCCGACGACCTTCTACTGGATGAACCCCGACACGGGTGAGTACGAGGTCATGACGCAGTTCTATGACCAGAACCGTGACCCGGTGACCTTCGATGAGGTCGCGCCTGTCATGTACAACGCGATCCTCTCGAGCGAAGACAAGAACTTCTACTCCCACGGCGGCGTCGACCTGGTCGGCACCGCTCGCGCCGTCATCTCCGGCGGTTCGCAGGGTGGTGGGTCCTCCATCAGCCAGCAGTACGTGAAGAACATCCTCATCCAGAAGTGCGAGGCCGAGGTCGGCACCGGCGAGGACGCCGATATGACGCAGGAAGAGATCGACGCTGCGAAGATCGCTTGTTTCGAGGATGCGACTGTCGCCAGCGGCGTCGAGGGTTACCAGCGCAAGCTGCAAGAGATGCGGTACGCGATCGCCCTCGAGCAGAAGTACTCGAAGGACGAGATTCTGCTCGGCTACCTCAACATCGCGAACTTCGGCGGCCAGAATTACGGCATCGGTGCCGCCGCACACTACTACTTCGGCGTGAGCCCCGCCGATCTGACGCTCGGCCAGGCCGCGGCGCTTGCCGGCATGGTGCAGACACCGAACCTCTACCGCCTCGACAGGCCGGATGGGTCCTGGACCGACAAGGACGGCAATCCAATCAACAGCGCGGCAGACGGCTATTCACTGACCAAGGAACGGCAGACCTACGTCCTGAACCGGATGCTCGCCGACGGGAAGATCACGCAGGAGGAGCACGACGCGGCGGTCGCCGAACCGATTGTCCCTGTTATCACTCCGGCCGACACCGGCTGTGGGGTCGTCCCCGGTAAGGCGGCGTATTTCTGCCAGTATGCGCGCGGCATCATGGAGAACGACGAGGCCTTCGGCGCAACGAAGGAAGAACGGACGAAGCTCCTCAAACAGGGTGGCCTCAACGTCTACCTGACGATCGACCGGCGCCTGCAGGCCGCTGCCGAGCAGGCGATGGTCGACAACGTACCGACGTCGATCGAGGGCTACACGAACGCCGACACGGGACGCCTCGGCGCTGCGACCACGAGCATCGAGACCAAGACCGGTCGCATCCTCGAGATCACGCAGAACACGAACTTCAGCGAGACGATCAAGGATGACGCCAACTACTCGTCCCTCGTGTACGCCGGCAACCAGAAGTACGGCAACTCGAATGGATTCGAGGGTGGGTCGACCTTCAAGGTCTTCACCCTGCTCCAGTGGCTACAAGAGGGCCATTCCGTGAACGAGGTTCTCAACGGAAACGTCCAGGTATTCAAGACATTCCGCAACAGCTGCTACGGCGACATTACGAACAACACGACGCTCATCAACAACTTCGCGAAGAGTTCCGGCTACGTAGGCACGCCGATGCGCTTCACCGCCGACTCGCTCAACACCGGCTTCCTTGCGATGGCGTCAAAACTCGACCTCTGCGGCATCGAGAACACCGTGGCGAAGATGGGAGTGACCCTCGGCAACGGTGAGCCCGTGCAGGTGCGGGTGCCGTTCGCCGTCCTCGGTCCTCACAACATCGCACCGATCGACGTCGCATCGGCCTACGCGACGATCGCGAACAACGGCGTGCACTGCACACCCAAGGCCATCGATCGCATCACCTACGCCAACGGCAACGAGATAGCCCTGCCGGAAGCGTCCTGCACCCAGGTTTTGGAACCGAACGTCGCCGCGACCGCCGCGTACGCGCTTCAGGGTGTTATGACGAACGGTTCGGGTCGGGCGTCCAATCCGTATGACGGTACGCCCATCCTCGGCAAGACCGGTACGCACGAGGCGAAGCAGACGTGGCTGGTCGGGTCGAGCACGAATGTTACGACCGCCGTCTGGGTCGGCAACTCTGTCGGTGACGCGGACGTGAGCCGCTGGCCGTGGAACCACCTCTACACTCGCCACTCGGTTGCAAAGCCCATCCTGCGGGCGGCAAACGCGCTATACGGGGGGGACGGATTCCCCGCGCCCGACCCGAACCTCACCAAGACCGTCCTCTATGACCTGCCGAACGTGGTCGGCCAGAGCGTTGAGGCAGCGACCAAGACGCTCGAGGATGCCGGATTCGAAGTCATCGTCGGCGACGCGGTCAACTCGACCGAGGGTGCGGGAATTGTCGCCCAGCAGGATCCCGGCGGCGGCAAGGTTGCGGGAGGCACGGTCGTCACGATCTATCCCAGCAACGGACAGGGTGTGACCGTCCCCGCAGTCAGCGGTTCGGTTGATCAGGCGCGAAACACCCTGCAGGGTGCGGGCCTGAACGTCACCGGCGGCACGTGTAACAACCCCGCGGCGACGGCAACCGTGACAGGCACGAGTCCCGGCGCGGGAACGATGGTCGGGCGCGGCTCCACCGTGAACATCAACGTGAACTGTACGGCGCCCGGGCCCACCCCGGCCCCCACCCCGTGAGTTCTCCGCTCGGACGCACCGCCCTCACGACCCTCGGGGTCGTGGGGGCGGTCGGCGTCGGCACCGCCGTCTGGGGCATGGGAATCGAGCGCTACCTCTACACGGTTCGACGCCATGAGGTGCGCGTCTTGCCTGCAGGCTCCGCTCCGCTCCGGGTCCTGCACCTCTCCGACATCCATATGGCGCCGTGGCAGCGTCGCAAGCAGCGGTGGCTTGCAGGACTTGCCGACGAACTTCGCCCCGACCTCGTCGTGAACACCGGAGACAACCTCGGGCACGCTGAGGGAATCACCGGCGTCCGTGCCGCGCTCGACCCACTGCGTGGCATCCCGGGGGCCTACGTGCACGGATCGAACGATCACGACGCCCCACTCCCCCGAAACCCCTTGTTGTACTTCTCTGGGCCGTCGAAGTCTGTGCCCAGGCCCGAGCGGCTCGACGTCGGCGCACTCGACGACTACCTGCAGAACGATCTCGGTTGGCACGAGCTGAACAACGCTGCTGCGGCCTTCCCCGTGGCCGGACGCACCATCGCAGCGTTCGGTGTCAGCGATGCCCACCGGCACTGGGACCGCCTCGAGGTCCTCCCGCCGCTCGTGGCCGACCTGAAGGCGCAATCACCCGACCTCACGATCGGCGTCAGCCACGCTCCTTATCGCCGCGTGCTCGATTCCTTCACGGGGCTCGGCGCCGACATGATTTTCGCCGGACACACCCATGGCGGCCAGGTACGGATGCCCGGATTCGGTGCCCTGGTGGCCAACTGCGATATCCCGCTCGACCAAGCGCGGGGCCTCAGCACGTGGCGCAAGGAGGGACGCTCGGTGCCGCTGAACGTGAGCGCCGGCGTCGGTCATTCGATCTACGCGCCGGTGCGCTTCGCCTGCCGGCCGGAGGTCTCGCTGATCACTCTCACGGCGGTCGAAGCCGACGGCGGTTCGGGCGGCGAGCGCTGATCGGGTAGACTCGAACGGTTGCCACGGGGTGTGGCGCAGCTTGGTAGCGCGCGTCGTTCGGGACGACGAGGCCGCAGGTTCAAATCCTGTCACCCCGACGCATTGTCTTGCGGGAGCCGACCAGAAGTCGGCTCCCGCAAGACAATGATCGCGGTGACTAACGGGCCCCAGCGCCCGAGGCTCCGCACGACGCAACGCGGCGTGTGGAGTGGCCCTGGGGCGCACCCCGACCATCGAGCAAGATCACAACAATCAAGACCTGACGGTGTCGTCGCCCCCTCCCGGAAGGATCCTGATGGCCACCCCTCCCCGCCTGGTTGCGTTCGATCTGGATGACACTCTCGCTCCCTCGAAGAGCGCGATCGATCCGCGCATGGGCGATCTGCTCGTCGCTCTCGCCGCACGCGTCGAGGTCGCGATCATCTCGGGTGGGCAGCTCGCGCAGTTCACGATGCAGGTCGTCGACCGTCTTCCCGAGGCCTCAGCTGACACGCTCGCTCGGCTGCACCTGCTCCCCACCTGCGGCACGCAGTACTACCGGCTGAGCACTGACGGTATCGACACGATCTACGCCCACTCGCTCGCCGACGATGAGAAGCAGCGCGCCATCACCGCCGTCGAGGAGGAGGCCAAGCGTCTGGGGCTGTGGGAGTCCGAGACCTGGGGCGAGATCCTCGAAGACCGCGGCTCGCAGATCACGTTCTCCGCCCTCGGGCAGCAGGCCCCTGTCGACGCGAAAATGGCCTGGGATCCGACGGGTGAAAAGAAGAACCGGCTCCGCGAAGCAGTTGCCGCTCGCGTGCCAGACCTCGAGGTGCGCTCGGGCGGATCGACATCCGTCGATATCACCGCGCGCGGAATCGATAAGGCCTACGGGATGCGTCAGCTCGCCGATCAGACCGGCATCGCGCTCGACGACATGCTCTTCGTCGGTGACCGTCTCGACCCGGACGGCAACGACTACCCCGTGCTCGCCATGGGCGTCACCTGCCAGGCTGTCGAGGGCTGGGAAGACACCGCCGAGTTCCTCGAGGCGCTCATCCCGACGCTGCCTACTCCGTCGGAGCGGTAACCGTCGCGTAGTAGCCGCGGATGTGGTCGGTTACTGCGGCACGCGCAGCTTCGGCCTGGCCCTCGCCG
This sequence comes from Microbacterium sp. UBA1097, assembly GCF_002313585.1. Lineage (NCBI taxonomy): Bacteria > Bacillati > Actinomycetota > Actinomycetes > Micrococcales > Microbacteriaceae > Microbacterium > Microbacterium sp. UBA1097. The sequence goes on from NZ_DCBW01000058.1 coordinate 37,701, forward strand.
ATGAGCTCGACGATCCGGTGGTGCTCGTGGCGCAGGCGGGAAGCAGCGCCGTCCCAGTCGGCGATTCGACGGATGCCCCGCGCCACATATCCCTCAATCGCGTCACGGAGGCCTCCCATCATCGCCACCGTGACGCCGTTGCCTGCAGCTTCGGCCAGCGCAAGATGCAGTTGGGCATCAAGGGCGACGAACTCTTCGGGGCTCAGCGACTCGTCATCCATCGCGGCCAGCACCCGCTGAACGTCGACGAGCACGGGCGACTCTGCGGACGCGAGGTCGGCAACGACAGCCGATTCGAGCGCAATACGGGTCTGGACGACATCCTCGACTGCGAAACTCTGCGCCGCCAGCTGCAGCCGCAGCAGCGCCGACATGCCGCCGGACGGCGTGCCGATGATGATCGCACCGGCAGTCGGGCCTGAACCCGTCCCGGTGCGGATCAGCCCCATCACCTCGAGCACCCGCAGCGCCTCGCGAACACTCGATCTGCCGACACCGAGGGTCGTCGCCAACTCGCGCTCGGGCGGCAGGCGGTCGCCGGGACCGAGTTCTCCACTCATCAGATCGCTCTCGATCCGATCCAGCACGATCCGCCAGGCCTTGGCCGGGGCATCCGTCACAGGCACTCCTTCGTCTGCCTCAGGCTACCCAGTGGTCTGACCACCACCAAACGCGCACGCGCGATGACCACGCAAAACCCCTGCGCCGACGCTAGCGTGGGGGCATGGATCCCCTCCTTGTCGTCATCGGCATCGCCGCCGCTGTCTCACTGTTCTGCTGGGTCGCCTCGATCATCACGAAAGACACCTCGTGGGTCGACCGGCTGTGGTCGATCGTGCCCGCAGTCTACGTGTGGGTGTTCGCGGTCGCCGCACTCGTGGCCGGCGAGGATGCGACGCGTCTGGTGGTCATGGCGGTCCTCGTCACCGCCTGGGGTGCACGCTTGACGTTCAACTTCGCCCGCAAGGGCGGCTACACCGGGATGGAGGACTACCGGTGGGCGATCCTGCGGGCCCGGATGTCGCCCGCGCAGTTCCAACTCTTCAACGTGTTCTTCATCGTGCTGTACCAGAACGCGCTGCTCGTGCTGATCTCCCTCCCCGCCCTCATCGCGTGGCAGAATCCGACGCCCTTCACCGGATGGGATGCCGCCTTCGCCGCACTGTTCGTGCTGTTCCTCGCCGGCGAGTTCATCGCCGATCAGCAACAGTGGGACTTCCACAAGGCCAAGCACGCTGCGGGCGGTACCCTCGAGCCCGGATTCCTCACTACCGGACTGTGGCGCTACAGCCGGCATCCGAACTTCTTCTTCGAGCAGGCGCAGTGGTGGGCGTTCTACGCGCTCGGCGCCACAGCGGCCGTCACCGCCGGCGCGGGACTCTGGGGCGGCGCCATCAACTGGACGATCATCGGCGCCGCACTGCTGACCGTCCTGTTTATCGGCTCCACAGTGTTCACCGAGTCGATCTCGGCATCCAAGTACCCGGAATACACGCAGTACCAGCGGACGACATCGATGCTGGTACCGCTGCCGCCGCGTCAGCGGCCTGCCGAAGCCAACGCCTGAGGCCGCCGCGGACGGAGGGGCTCAGCGTCCGTCGATGCGCCCGCCGGACTCGCGCAGGTAGCACTCGGCGCACATCGACTCGTACGTGACCCGGTCTGTCGAGAGCTCGTCGATCGCGACCTGATCACCGTCGAAGACGAACCTCCCGCCGACCAGACGGGCGTTGAAGATCGCCTTACGGCCGCACCGACAGATCGTCTTGAGCTCTTCGAGCGAGTGGGCGAGCTCAAGAAGCCGTCGCGATCCCGGGAACGCGTGGGTGCGAAAGTCAGTGCGGATGCCGTACGCGAGCACCGGTACACCATCGAGCACGACGATCCGGAGCAGATCGTCGACCTGCTCGGGTGTGAGGAACTGCGCCTCGTCGATGAGGAGACATGCGACATCCGTGCGACGGCCTTCGGCTTCGGGAACGAGCGCTTCGTTTTCGCGGCGAACCAACTGTTCCCGGTGGTGCGCGAACAGCTCACGCAGGTCAGCGACGGGAGGGATGAGGAAGTCCACGGGACGCGTCACACCGAGCCGGCTCGAGATGTGATCGGCTTCCTTCGTGTCGATTGCGGGTTTGGCCAGCAGCACGTGCTGACCGCGCTCCTCGTAGTTGTACGCCGCCTGCAGCAGGGCGGTGGACTTTCCGGAGTTCATCGCTCCGTACCGGAAGTACAGCTTCGCCACGTTCGGATCTCAGCTCGACGGATAGGCGAGCATTACGCCTTCAGCGCGAGGACGTTCGCGGTCTCGGCAAGGGTCTGCTGCGCGGCATCCGGGTTGCTGTTGAGGTGCCCGCCGTAGCTCGGGATGAGGTCGCGCAGCGTCCCCTCCCACTCGTCGATGCGGTCGGGGAAACTCGACTTCAGGATGCCCAGCATGATCGCCACGGCAGTCGAGGCACCCGGGGAGGCACCCAAGAGGCCGGCGATCGTGCCGTCGGCCGAACTCACGACCTCGGTGCCGAACTGCAGCACGCCGCCCTTCTCGGGATCCTTCTTCATCACCTGGGCGCGCTGGCCGGCGTTCAGGAGCATCCAGTCCTCGTCCTTGGCGGTCGGCATGAAGGTGCGGAGGCTGTCGACCTTGCGCCTCTTGTTCTTGAGGAGCTCTCCGATCAGGTACCGGATGAGGCTTGGATTGTCGATTGCGACCTTGATCATCGGCCACAGATTGCCGGGGCGAACCTGGGCGATGATGTCGAATATCGAGCCGCGCTTGAGGAACTTCGGACTGAACGTCGCGAACGGTCCGAACAGCAGCGAGGTCTCACCATCGACGACGCGAGTGTCAAGGTGCGGCACCGACATGGGCGGCGCACCGACGGATGCCTGCGAGTAGACCTTCGCGCGGTGCTGGGCCACCAGGGCGGGGTTGCTGGTCTTGAGCCACTGCCCACCGATCGGGAAGACGCCGTATCCCTTGATCTCGGGGATACCGGATTTCTGCAGAAGCTTGATTGCCCATCCGCCCGCGCCGACGAACACGAAGCGTGCCCGCGTCTTGCCGGGAGTGCGACCGACCTGGTTGCGCCACGACACCTCCCAGGTGCCGTCCTTCAGCTTCTTCAGTCCCGTCACCTGGCGGTCGGTCACGACCCGACCACCATGCTGCTTCAGGTTGTCGAACAGCTGTCTGGTGAGGGCACCGAAGTCGACATCCGTGCCGGCCGGGACGCGCGTCGCCGCGAACGGCTCGTCGCTCGCGAGACGCTTCTGCATGAGCAGCGGAGCCCACTGGTTGATGACCCGAGAGTCTTCGCTGTACTCGATCCCGGCGAACAGCGGCTGCGTCTTCAGCGCCTCGTAGCGGCGCTTGAGGTACGCGACATCCTTCTCGCCGCGCACGAATGTCATGTGCGGCGTCGAGTTGATAAACGTCGACGGTTCGTCCAGGATGCCGCGCTCGACCAGCGATGCCCAGAATTGGCGGCTGAGCTGGAACTGCTCATTGATCGAGATCGCCTTGGCTGGATCCACGCTGCCGTCGGCTGCCGCCGGCATGTAGTTCAGCTCGCACAGGGCGGCATGCCCCGTCCCGGCGTTGTTCCAGGCGTTTGAGCTTTCCAGGGCGACATCGCCCAGCCGCTCATAGACCTCGATGGTCCAGTCGGGTTCGAGTTGGGAGATGAAGGTGCCCAGGGTGGCGCTCATCACACCGCCACCGATCAGCAGGACGTCGACGGGTTCGGTCACCGGTCAAGTCTACGGGCGGCTGGAACGATATCTCGACGTCGAGAGATCGGGATCAGACCTGTGCACCCAGACGCGCGGCGACCAGCTCAGCGATCTGAACGGCATTGAGCGCTGCACCCTTACGGAGGTTGTCGTTGCTGATGAACAGCACGAGCCCCTTGCCCTCGGGAGCGGACTGGTCGGCGCGGATGCGTCCCACGAAGCTGGGGTCCTTGCCTGCGGCCTGAAGCGGCGTCGGCACCTCGTCGAGGCTGACGCCCGGAGCGTCGGCGAGGATCTCCCGCGCACGTTCGGGCGTGATCTCGCGCGCGAATTCGGCATTGATGCTCAGCGAATGCCCGGTGAACACGGGAACGCGCACGCACGTTCCCGCGACGCGGAGGTCGGGGAGCTCGAGGATCTTGCGGCTCTCGTTGCGGAGCTTCTTCTCTTCGTCGGTCTCGTTCTGGCCATCGTCGACGAGGTTGCCGGCGAACGGGATGACGTCGAACGCGATGGGCGCAACGTACTTCTCGGGCTGCGGAAAATCGACAGCTGAGCCGTCGTGCACGAGGCGCAGGGTGTCGCCCTGGGCGAGCACACCCTCGACCTGGCCGAGCAGCTCCTGCGCGCCGGCAAGGCCCGAGCCGCTCACTGCCTGGTAGGTCGAGACGATGAGGCGTTCGAGCCCGGCCTCGGCATCCAGCACCTTCAGCACCGGCATCGCGGCCATCGTCGTGCAGTTGGGGTTCGCGATGATTCCCTTGACCGCCTGGTCGATCGCGTGCGGATTGACCTCGCTCACGACGAGGGGAACCTCGGGGTCCATGCGCCAGGCGCTGGAGTTGTCGATAACGGTGGCACCAGCCGCCGCAAAGCGCGGTGCGTGGGCACGGCTGCCGGTCGCTCCGGCCGAGAACAGGGCGATGTCGATGCCCGCCGGGTCGGCGGTTGCGACGTCCTCGATGATGACGGTGTGACCGCCGAACTCGACAGCGCTGCCGGCAGATCGAGCGGTGGCGAACAGCCGCAGCTCCCCGATCGGGAACGACCGCTCCGCGAGAATCTCGCGCATCACGGTGCCGACCTGGCCGGTGGCGCCGACGACGGCGACGGAGAGTCCTGAATCGGAGATGCGGGTCATTGTGCTTCCTCGTCCGTTCCGCTGTCACAGAACGATGCGCACGGCGGTCGTGGACCGCCGTCTGTGACAGTGGAGCTGGTGCGGTGCGAGCCGCGGGTGGTGCGACTGCGGGGTTGCAGAGAGTTTAGCGGCCGGTGCCGGCGTAGACGGTGGCGGCACTGTCGGCATCCAGCCCGTAGGCGGTGTGCACGACGCGAGCCGCCTCGGCGATGTCGGAGCCGCGAAGCACCACCGAGATCCGGATCTCGGAGGTCGAGATCATCTCGATGTTGATCCCCGCAACGCTCAGCGCCTCGAAGAGGGTCGCTGATACGCCCGAATGCGTGCGCATCCCCGCACCGACCACCGAGAGCTTGCCGATCTGGTCGTCGTGCACGAGGCTTTCGAAGCCGACCTCGCTCTGGTCGGCGGCGAGCGCCTTCAGCGCCGGCGCGGCATCCTGCTTGGGGAGCGTGAAGGAGATATCGGTGCGTCCGGTGGCGGCAGCCGACACGTTCTGCACGATCATGTCGACGTTCGCACCCGACTTGGCGACGATCTTGAAGATCTCGGCTGCCTTGCCGGGCACATCCGGGACGCCGATGACGGTGATCTTGGCCTGACCGAGGTCGGTGGCGACCCCCGCGACGATGGGTTCTTCCATGGTGACTCCCTCCGGAGCATCGGGACGGGACTGGCCCGGACCCAGGACGTAGGTGCCCTCGCTCGAGCTGAACGTCGACCGGGCATGAATGAGGACGCCGTGACGGCGGGCATATTCGACGGCGCGGATGTAGAGCACCTTCGCACCATTGGCGGCGAGCTCCAGCATCTCTTCGCTGGAGACGACATCAAGCTTTCGCGCCATCGGCACGACGCGCGGGTCGGCGGTGAAGATCCCGTCCACGTCGCTGTAGATCTCGCAGACGTCGGCCTCGAGGGCCGCTGCGAGCGCCACAGCGGTCGTGTCGGAGCCACCGCGGCCGAGGGTCGTGATGTCACGGGTGTCTCGGTTGAAGCCTTGGAAGCCGGCCACGATCACGATGGCGCCCTCGTCGAGAGCCTCGCGGAGTCGAATGGGAGTGACATCGACGATGCGGGCGGCGCCGTGCGTGGCATCCGTGATCATGCCGGCTTGACTTCCGGTGAACGAACGCGCCTCGAAACCCATCGATGAGATCGCCATCGCCAGCAACGCCATTGAGATCCGCTCACCGCTCGAAAGCAGCATGTCGAGCTCGCGCGGAGCGGGAATCGGTGCGACCTGGCCCGCGAGGTCGAGAAGCTCGTCGGTCGTGTCGCCCATGGCGCTCACGGCGACAACGACGTCGTGACCGGCACGACGTGTGTCGACGATCCGTTTGGCGACGCGCTTGATGCTCTCGGCGTCGGCCACCGACGACCCACCGTACTTCTGGACGATCAGCGCCACATGCAACTCCCGGGATGACAGGCTCGGATGCCGAACCCAGCGACCCATTCTACGGAGGCGCACATGCCGAACACGTCATGGGGACCGTCGGCGCCAGGTAGCACCGGAACGCGGCACGTAGGGTGGACGAAGCCATCCGTGACGACCTGGGAGCTTCCGCCATGCAACGTCGGCGTCGCCTACCGAATCCACTTGGCCGCCTCTTCCGTATCTCCGCAGACGCCTACCCGGCGACCGAAGCGCTTCCGATCGTCGATGACGCCGCTGCGGTGCGCATCCTCGACTTCGCCGTCCGCTTGGGCGAGACGATGCTGGTGACTGGGGCTCCCGCCTCAGAGGTGACCTTTGCGATCGTGCGCGCCGCCGGCGCGTACGGTCTACATCCGGTGCACGTGGATGTCACATACAACTCGATCACTGCTGCCTATCACCGCAGTGGCGAAGACCGTCCGATCACGCTTTTGCGCGTTGTCCGGGCGGCGGCTCCCGACTACGAGAAACTGCTGCGACTGCAGGCGCTCCTGAACGAGGTCACGAGCGGCCTTGCGCTACCGGAGTCGCGGGCGCGCCTGACCGGGATCCGACGAACACCTTTCTCCCGTCGACCGATCATCGTGGTCGCAGCGCAGGGCCTGCTCGCCGTGGGCGTTGCGATCATGTTCGGCGGCAATCCCGTTGTGACGGTTCTCGCGTTCCTCGCTGCAGCCCTCGCCGCGCTCACACAATTCGGTCTCGCGCGGGCACGGGTGCCGTTCTTTTTCAGCCAGATCACCGCCGCCGCAGTCCTGACGCTGTTCGCATCGCTCGCTCCCGCGCTGGCTGGAACAGGCCTGCCGGGCGCCGCTGACGCACGCCCCTCCGTCATCGTCGCCTCAGCGATCGTGTTGATGCTCGCCGGCCTCACCGTCGTGGGAGCAGCCCAGGATGCGATCGACGGGTTCGCCCTCACCGCATCGGGACGCATCCTGGAACTGACCACTCAGACGCTCGGCGTTGTCATCGGCATCCTGGTGGGTCTGCAGGTCGCCAGCCTTATCGGGCTCACCGTCGATCCTCCGAGCGAGGCTCTCCCCCTCGGCGCCATCCCGCTGCAGTTCCTGGGCGCCGCACTGATCGCCGTATCGGTGGCGGTCATCAACGGGTCAGGGATGCGGATCATCCTCGTCAGCGCGGCACTAAGCGTCGCAGCCTGGACCGGCTACCTTCTGGCGTCGCTCATCGGCCTCGACACCGCCGCAGCATGCGGCGTGGGCGCCCTCGCCGGCAGCTTCATCGGCATCCTGCTCGCCTACCGCCTCCACGTGCCGTCGGTAGCCGTGACGGCGGCAGCCATCTTGCCAATGGTGCCCGGTGCGATGGTCTTCCGGGGCCTGCTCACGCTGGTGCAGTCAGGTGAGGACCCGGCTCACATGCTCGTGGGGTTCGGGACACTCGTGAACGCCGGAGTGATCGGTATCGCACTGGCTGTCGGCGCATCACTGGGCATCTACCTCGGGCAGCCGGTGCGGGCGACCCTCACGAGTGTCATGAACGCGCGCGCCCGGTTCCGCATCTGAGAAGCCGGGTTCTGCTGACCCGACTCAGATCGAGCGACGACCCTCGAAGGCGCGACCGAGCGTGACCTCGTCGGCGTACTCGAGATCACCACCGACCGGCAGACCCGAGGCGAGTCTCGTGACTGTGATCTGCAGGGAGGTCAGCAGGCGCGACAGGTAGGTCGCTGTAGCTTCACCCTCGAGGTTCGGGTTGGTGGCAAGGATGACTTCCTGAACCGTACCGTCGGCAAGTCGCTGCATGAGCTGCGCGATGCGCAGATCGTCGGGACCGACACCCGCGATCGGGCTGATCGCCCCGCCGAGGACGTGGTAGAGCCCGCGGAACTCGCGCGTGCGCTCGATCGCCGCGACATCCTTCGCGTCCTCGACGACGCAAATCAGCGTCTGGTTGCGGCGAGGGTCGCGGCAGATGCTGCAGCGATCCTGCTCCGATACATTGCCGCAGAGCTCACAGAACCGAACCTTTTCCCGCACCTCGGCGAGCACCTGCGACAGTCGCGACACATCGAACGACGGGGTCTGCAGGATGTGAAATGCGATGCGCTGCGCCGACTTCGGCCCGATACCGGGAAGCCGACCGAGCTCGTCGATGAGGTCTTGGACGATGCCGTCGTACATGCTCAGCCGAACCTCGTGGGTGATGCGTGCGGTTCTTCACGGATGAAGCGCGCCCCCAGCAGCTGGCGCACCACCGCCTCCCCGTAGCGCTGCGTTCCGTCGGGAGCCCGGGCGATCCGCTGTGCGACGACAGGCGCCTGCTCGGGGGCGACATCCAGATCGACACCCTCGCTGTCATCATCGTCGGCTGAGGGCTCATCAGCATCGAGGACGTCGCCCTCCCGGGGAGCCGGAAGCTGCACAGCGAGACCGACCGGCGCATCCTCGGGCTCGTCATCGACCGCGAGAGAAGGCGCAAGGACCGCGGTCGGCGCTTCGGACGAGGGGATGGGGGCGACCGCCCAGTCCGTCACGGCGGGAGCTGCGGCAGCCGCTGTCGTTCCGCCGCGAGGCTGCGCTGTCGTTCCGCCGCCACGAGGCGGGGCCGGCGTGCCGCCTCCGGGCTGTGCACTCGCGCCGCCGCCGGGCTGCGGCGTCCGGGGCGCCTCGCCCGGGCCCGGCCCGCCAGTAGGCCCGCCGTCTGAGGGGCCTGACGAGTCCGAGGGTCCGCCCGCGGGGTCGTGCTTGGCAAGGTACTTCACCCGGATGCCAAGAACCTGCTTGATCGCGGTGCGAAGATCTTCGCTGGGTCCTGCGCCGGCAAGAAGATGCTTGAACTTGGCGACGTCGGAAGCGTTCGCGAACGTGAGGGTGAGCACGTCGCCCGAGAAATCGGCAACTGTCGCGACAGACACCAGCAACCATGACGAGCGACTGATGCCCTCCAGCGCGGCAAGTACCGCAGCCCACTGCTCCCGAACCACGCCCAGCGTCACCGGCTCGGTCAGTGGCGCGGGAGGCACTGTCGCAACGCTCGTCTCCGAAACGCTCGCTTCCGTAGGCGCGGGCGAGGGAGTGGGAGCAGCAGGGGCCGGAGCAGCGGCGGGCGCCGGGGCAGCAGCGGCCGCAGGGGCAGGGGAAGCAGCTGGAGCGGGTGCCGGGGCAGCGGCCGCAGGGGCCGGGGAAGCAGCTGGAGCGGCGGCGGCCAGCGCCAGAACGCGCGCGCACATGAGCTCGAGCTGCAGTCGCGGTGAGGTGGCACCGGTCATCTCGTCGAGCGCGGCGACAACGACATCCGCTGTGCGCGAGAGCCGTTGAGCGCCGAACCGGTCTGCTTGCGCCGACATCCGCTGGAGGTCTTCGGGGGATGCGCCCCGTAGCACTGCTGCGGCGCCGTCCCCCGTCGCGGCGACGACGATGAGGTCGCGCAGCCGTTCCAGAAGATCGTCGACGAAGCGGCGCGGGTCTTGCCCGGTCTGTACAACCCGGTCGACGGCGGCGAAGACGGCACCGGCGTCGGATGCCGCGAGCGCGTCGACGATCTCGTCGAGAAGCTCGGCATGCGTGTACCCGAGAAGTGCGACCGCGCGTTCGTACGTGACGGCGCCTTCCGAGCCCGCGATGAGTTGGTCGAGCAGCGACAGCGTGTCTCGCGGGGACCCGCCGCCGGCGCGGACGACCAGGGGCAGCACACCGGGATCGACGACCACGCCCTCGCTCTCGCAGAGCGAGCCCACATACTCGAGCATCGCCGCCGGCGGGACGAGTCGGAACGGGTAGTGGTGCGTGCGCGACCGGATCGTGCCGATGACTTTCTCAGGCTCGGTCGTGGCGAAGATGAACTTCACGTGATCGGGAGGCTCTTCGACGAGTTTGAGCAGGGCGTTGAATCCCTGCGGCGTCACCATGTGCGCCTCGTCGAGGATGAAGATCTTGAACCGATCACGTGCGGGTGCGAAGACGGCGCGCTCCCGCAGATCGCGTGCGTCATCGACACCGTTGTGGCTGGCGGCGTCGATCTCGACGACATCCAGGGATCCCCCGCCGCCGCGTCCGAGCTCGATGCAGCTCTCGCACGTACCGCAGGGGGTGTCGGTCGGTCCCTGGGCACAGTTCAGGCACCGCGCGAGGATGCGCGCCGAGGTCGTCTTGCCGCACCCGCGAGGCCCGGAGAACAGGTAGGCGTGCCCGACGCGGTCGCCCCGCAGCGCGGTCATGAGCGGTTCGGTGACCTGACTCTGCCCGATCATCTCGCCGAACGCCTCGGGGCGATACCGGCGGTACAGGGCGGTGGTCATTCGTCCAGCCTAGGGCGTGGTCACGACATCGGGTCAGCGGCCTGCGGCAGCTGATCCGGCACGCTCTCGAACGTCTCCGGCGACCCCACGATCGGGATCGAGGTCGTGACGACCGGCACGGATGCCGACAGCAGCGACCCGTCGTCGCGGGTGACATCCGCGAACTGACGAATCGAGGGTCGGCCGGGAATCACCGGACCCTGATCGGCAAGCGGAATCATCAGCTCTTGCTCGGGGTCGATGACGTACTGAGCGCCCCGCACCGAGAACGAGACGCTCTGCCCCGGCCCCGCCGCGAACCACATCCGGTCGCGGGCGATCGTCACCTGCAGCCGCGTGCCCTGCCAGTGCAGCGTGAAGGAGAGCTCCGGCCAGTCGGCAGGCAGCCGCGGATCGAAGCTCAACTCCCCGAAGTGGTCGCGCATACCTCCGAATCCACTGACCAGCGCGGTCCAGACGCCGCCGGCCGAGGCGACGTGCACGCCATCCGCGGCATTGTGATGCAGGTCGCCGAGATCGACATAGATCGAGTCGAGGAAGTACCTCAGGGCGAGGTCCTGGTAGCCGACCTCGGCAGCGAGGATCGCCTGCACGACTGCCGACAGCGTCGAGTCCCCCGTCGTCAGGGGGTCGTAGTACTCGAAGTCGGCCAGCTTCTCTTCGGCGGTGAAGTGGTTGCCCTGCAAGAACAGCGCCAGCACCACGTCGGCTTGCTTGAGCACCTGGTACCGGTAGATCACCAGCGGGTGGAAGTGCAGCAGCAGCGGCCGCTGGTCGGGCGATGTGTTCTCGAGGTCCCAGACTTCCTTCTCGAGGAAAACGGCGTCCTGGGGGTGGATGCCGAAGGCATCGCTGAACGGGATGTTCATCGCCTCAGCCGCGGCCTCCCACGCCTCGACCTCGTGCTCCCCCAGGCCCAGGCGATCCACCATGAGGCGGTAATCCTCGGGAGCGTCCAGGGCCATGTCGCGCAACGTGTGGGCAGCGAAACGCAGGTTGAAGCGCGCCATGACGTTCGTGAAGAGGTTGTCGTTGACGACTGTCGTGTACTCGTCGGGCCCCGTCACACCGTGGATGTGGAACGACCGCTCGGAGTCGAGTTCCGTCTCACGCCAGAACCCGAGGCTCGCCCACATCCGGGCGGTCTCGACGGCGATATCGACGCCTTCGCGATAGAGGAACTCGGTGTCGCCCGTCGCCCGCACATACTTCGCGAGGGCAAAACTCACGTCGGCATTGATGTGGTACTGAGCGGTGCCAGCGGCGTAATAGGCCGAGGCCTCCTCACCGTTGATCGTGCGCCACGGGAAGAGCACCCCGGCCTCGTTGAGTTGACGCGCGCGCCGACGCGCGGCGGGAAGCATGAGGTACCGCATCCGCAGTGCGTTTCGCGCCCACTGCGGGGTCGTATAAGCCAAGAACGGCAGCACGTAGATCTCGGTGTCCCAAAAGTAGTGACCCGAGTAGCCCGACCCCGAGACACCCTTCGCGGGGACGCCGAGCCCATCGGCCCGCGCGGCAGCCTGGGCGAGCTGGAAGAGGCACCAGCGGGTCGCCTGCTGCAGATCGTCATGGCCGCCGATCCGAACGTCCGAACGCTCCCAGAACGCATCCAGCCATTCGCGCTGGCGCGTGAAGAACGTATCGACGCCCTCGGCCTCCGCGCGATCAAGGGTCCTGCGGCACCGATCGACCAGTTCCCGAGCGGGCACACCGCGCGAGGTGTGGTAGCTCACGAGCTTGGTGACGGTGACCGGCACGCCGGCCTTCGCCCGGACGCGGAAGACGTTCTTGGCGATGTCGGGTTCGATCAGGCAGCGGGGGTCGTACTCGTTGTCGGTGGTGATGATGTGGTCGGCCACGACCGCGATCGTCATCTCGGATTCGGATGCCTTGTAGGCCAGCGCCGACCGCGTGCCGTCCTGCCAGTACTCCTGTGGCTGCAGAACGCGCTGGTGGATCCGCTCGGCCCGGCGCGGATCGAATCCCGCCTTCTTGGGTGCGACGGGAGTTCCGCCGTAGACGTCCTCGCCGTCTTGCCGGTTGATGATCTGACAGCTGATGGTGACCGGCGCATCGGCGTTCAGGACCGTGACGGTCTGCCGAAGGATCGCAAGGTGCTTCTCCTCGAACGACACCAGCCGATCATCCTCGATCAGCACCTCTTTGCCCGACGGTGTCACCCACAGGATCCGCCGACGCATGACGCCGTCGCGCAGATCGAGGACACGCTCGTACTCACGCACATCGGCGATGTCGAGTGACAGCGGCTCGTCGTCGACGTAGACCCGCATGATCTTGGCATCCGGGGCGTTGATGATCGTCTGGCCGACCTCGGCGAACCCATACGCCTGCTCCGCATGCCGGATCGGGAAGACTTCGTGGAAGCCGTTGATGAAGGTGCCGTGCTCGTGCGCGAAGCGACCCTCGGGGCTGTTGCCCCGCAAGCCCAGGTAGCCGTTACCGACGGCGAAGAGTGTCTCGGAGACCCCGACCTCGTCGTGCGAGTAGCTCGTCTCGACGAGCCGCCATGGGTCGATGGGGTAGCGATCACGATCGATCACGCGGACTCCTCCGGTTCGGGTGCGAGAGCAGCGGTAGGGATGCCGGCACCGTCGCCGTCGAGGAACTCGGCCAGATCGGAGACCACCACGTGTGCGCCAGCGTCGCGCAGCACCTCGGCTCCGACGCCACGGTCGACGCCGACCACGAGCGCGAATCCGCCAGCAGCCGCGGAACGTACCCCTGACAGGGCATCTTCGACGGCCGCGCTGGATGCCGGGTCGACACCGAGCATCGCAGCAGCCTCGACGAACACGTCGGGGGCGGGCTTGGAGGCCAGCCCGTCGCGTTCGGCGATGACGCCGTCCATGATCACCTCGAAGCGATCGATAATGCCGGCGGCAGTGAGCACTTCCCGGGCGTTCTTGGAACTCGAGACCACCGCGATCCGGGTACCGGCATCCCGCAGCACGTCCAGCAGCGCGAGCGAGCCCGGATACGGCGCGATTCCTTCGCTTCGCAGCACGCTCTCGAAGACAGCGTTCTTGCGGTTGCCGATGCCGCAGACGGTGTCGATCTCAGGCGAGTCGCTCGGGTCGCCCCAGGGTACTTCGACATCACGGCTCCACAGCAGGCTCGCGACGCCGTCGTAGCGCTTCTTGCCGTCGAGGTGCTCGAAGTAGTCACGCTCGGTGTACTCGGGCGTGATGTTCCACGCCGCGAAGAGCTCCTGAAACATCGCCTGCCACGCATGCATGTGCACCTCGGCGGTCGGTGTCAGCACCCCGTCCAGATCGAAGAGCACCGCATCGTAGGCGGTGAGATCGGGAAGAGCGTCGGCCACAGGAATCCTCCCGGCGGGTGGCGATGTCGAAAGCGTTGGCACGAGCCATGGCAATAGGTCGGGTACGGCTGACGCCGTGGTGCAAGCGTAGTAGTTCGACCCTGCCGCAATGCTGGTTTGCGGGCGCTCAGCCCTGCGCGACGCCCAGAGTTTGCCGAGCGATCTCGAGTTCTTCATTGGTCGGTACGACCAGGACGCTCACCTCAGACGCATCGGTCGAGATACGACGGATGCCGCGCTCCCGCCGCTCGTTGCGTTCGGGGTCGATCTCCACTCCCGCAAAGCCGAGGGTTTCGAGGGCCGCCGCACGGATGATGGGCGAGTTCTCGCCGACGCCGGCGGTGAAGGAAATGACATCCACGCCGCCGAGCTGCGCGAGATACGCACCGGCGTAGGTGCGCAGGCGATGGATGTAGACGTCGAAGGCCAGCGTCGCCGCCTCATCGCCGTCCTCGCGTCGCTGTTCGATGTCGCGCATGTCGGAGGCCCCCGCCAGGCCGAGCAGTCCCGAGCGCTTGTTGAGCAGATCGTCGAGGTCGTCGATCGAGAGCCCCGCGCGTCGCGCAAGCTGGAACACGATGGCCGGGTCGACGTCGCCCGAACGGGTGCCCATGACAAGTCCCTCCAGCGGTGTGAGCCCCATGGACGTGTCGACCGAACGACCACCGTCGATCGCGGTGACCGAGGCTCCGTTTCCGAGGTGGAACACGATCTGCTTCAGGTCTCCCAGCGGCCGGTCGAGGAACGCCGCTGCGGCTTCGCTGACGAACTTGTGTGAGGTGCCGTGGAAGCCGTACCGGCGCAGGCGGTGCTCCTGCGCGAGTTCGGTGTCGATCGCATACGTGTAGGCGGCGGGGGCGAGCGTCTGATGGAACGCGGTGTCGAAGACGGCGACGTGAGGAATCGTGTCGAACGCTTCCTGTGCGGCACGGATGCCCTGCACCGCCCCTGGGTTGTGGAGGGGCGCGAGTACCGACAGGTCTTCGATGTTGATGAGCACCAGCGGAGTCACCAGCGTCGGCTCGAAAAAGCGCGCCCCACCGTGCACGACGCGGTGACCAACGGCGACGGGCGGATTCGCCTGCAGTGAGGGGCCGTGCGCAGCGAAGGCATCGATCATCACCTGGAAGCCTGCGGTGTGGTCGGGAATCGGCAGGTCTCGCTCGGAGGTCGCGCTCACGAATGTCGGTGCCGGCTCATCCGGGGCGAACTCCGCCGCGGTGACGGTGTGACGCGCGTGACCGTTCTCTTGCCCGATCCGTTCCACGAGGCCCGAGGCGAGCACCGCTTCGTTGTCCATGTCGATCAGCTGGTACTTGAATGACGACGAACCGCTGTTGACGACGAGGACGACACTCATGCGGTGGTCCCTTCCTTCTCACTGGATGCTGGAGCCGAGGTGTCGGCATCCGCTTGGGCCTGAATCGCGGTGATCGCGATGGTGTTCACGATGTCGTCGACCAGCGCGCCCCGCGACAGGTCGTTGATGGGTTTGTTGAGCCCCTGCAGGACGGGCCCGATCGCGACAGCTCCGGCCGAGCGTTGGACCGCCTTGTAGGTGTTGTTCCCGGTGTTGAGGTCCGGGAAGACGAAGACTGTTGCGCGACCGGCGACCTGTGAACCGGGCATCTTCGCGGCGGCAACCGCCGCGTCAGCCGCTGCGTCGTACTGGATGGGGCCCTCGACGAGCAGTTCCGGCGCCCTGTCGCGGACCAAGGCGGTGGCTGCGCGCACCTTCTCGACATCCGCCCCCGACCCGGACTCCCCCGTCGAGTACGACAGCATCGCGACGCGGGGGTCGATCCCGAACTGCGCGGCTGTCGCTGCAGACGAGATCGCGATGTCGGCGAGTTGCTCAGAAGTGGGATCAGGGATCACGGCGCAATCGCCGTACACGAGCACGCGGTCGGCCAGAGCCATGAGGAAGACGCTCGACACCACCGAGACACCCGGCTTGGTCTTTATGATCTCGAACGCCGGACGGATCGTGTGCGCCGTCGTGTGCGCAGCGCCCGAGACCATGCCATCGGCCAGGCCCAGGTGAACCATCAGCGTCCCGAAGTAGGACACGTCGGTGACGGTGTCGGCTGCCTGATCGAACGAGATCCCCTTGTGGGCCCGCAGGCGCGCGTACTCCTGCGCGAACTGTTCGACGTAGTGGGGGTCGAACGGGCTGATGATCTGCGCTGCTGTCAGGTCGACGCCGAGCTCTGCCGCTCGCGTGCGGATATCGCCCTCATCGCCGAGGATGACGAGGTCGGCGATGCCGCGCGCGAGGACTGTCGCGGCGGCCCGGATGACGCGATCGTCGTTTCCCTCGGGAAGCACGATCCGCCGCCGATCCGCGCGGGACCGCTCCACGAGCTGGTATTCGAACATGAGTGGGGTGACGACTGACGACCGCGCCAAGCCGAGCGATCTGCTCAGCATCGCGGTGTCGACGTACTGCTCGAACATCGACAGCGCGGTGTCGTACCGCCGCTGGGATGCCGCGGCGAAGCGTCCCCGCGTATTGATGACCTTGACGGCGGTCTCGAAGGTACCCTCATCGGTTGCGATGATCGGCAGGTTCGAGGAGACGCCATCCATCAGCCTGTCGATCTGTTCGGGCAGGGGGAACGGGCCGTTGAGCAGGATGCCGGAAATCGACGGGAACGTGCCCGAGGAGTGCGCCAGCAGCGTCGCCAGCAGCACCTCGGTGCGGTCGGCTGGGATCATGACGATGGAACTCTCACTCAGCCGCGGCAGCACGTTGACCATCGACATCCCCGCGATCACGACACCGAGGACCTCGCGCGAGAGCAACTCCTCGTCGCCTTTGATCAGTGTCCCATCGATCGCCGCCATGACCTCGCGCATCGTGGGGGCCACCAGGAACGTGTCCTCGGGAATCGCCCACACCGGCACGACACCGTCGGATGCCACGTGCTCGGGCTCGCGGGCGTGATCGATGACCTCACGCACGGATCCGACGACGTCTTCGATCCGCTCCGCATCCGCACGGTTGACGATCACCGCGAGGAGCCCCGCTCGTCCGTGGGCGAGCTCGGCCAGTGCTAGTGCGGTGATCTGGCCAATCTCCTCGGGGGTTCGCGCAGGTGACGACCCGAGCTTTTCCGCTTCGCCGGTTCGGCCGCTCATCACGAGCAAGACTGGGGCACCGAGATTTGCCGCGATGCGGGCGTTGTAGCCGAGCTCCGCGGGTGACCCGACGTCCGTGTAGTCGCTCCCCACGATCACGACGGCGTCACACTGCGCCTCAACGGCCTTGTAGCGCTCCACGATCTTGCCGAGGGCAGCGTCGGGATCGGCGCGCACCTCGTCGTAGGTCACGCCGATGCAGTCGTCGTACGGAAGATCGACACCGTCGTGCGCGAGAAGCATCTCGAGCACGTAGTCGGGTTCCGTGGTCGAGCGGGCGATCGCTCGGAACACGCCGACGCGTGGGGTGGCATGGCTCAACGCATCGAGCACCCCCAGGGCGATCGTGGACTTTCCGGAGTGACCTTCTGCCGAGGTGATGAAGATGCTCTGCGCCACCCCATCAGCCTAGGTGCGACCGCGGGGGCGCCGCCGGGTGCCTACCGGAGAAAAACCCGAGGCAACCGAATGTTCACGCCCCGTTGCGTCAGGACCACGCGGGAATGAAAAGACTCTCCGCGCACCCGGCAGAGCCTGGTTACCCTTGCTACGTTTCCGTCCTGGGGGAGTTGGCCTGGATGCCGCCGCGCGGAGAGCTTCCCCTAGTCTAACCATTCGTCCCGTCGGGATTCGCGGCGTCCTCCCAGAGCCGCACCCGGTCAGCCGAGGTTACGATTGTGCAACGACCGACGAGGCGCCGCATATCCGACGAGGCGGCGCGCGCACAGGCGGAGGGGGTCGGCATGACCGAAAGCGTCATCCGCGAGGAGCGGGTCACCGCAGAAAGCCCGCCAATCGCCGTGGAGCGCTTCGCCGAGGTCACCAACGCGATCCTCGGGGCAATCACATCCGTGATCGACGGCAAGCCGGAAGCGGCTCGCAGCGCACTCATCTGCCTGCTCGCCGAGGGGCACCTTCTTATTGAGGATGTCCCCGGAGTCGGAAAGACGATGCTTGCCCGGGCGCTGGCAGCATCCATCGACGCCGCGGTGCGACGCATCCAGTTCACGCCCGACTTGCTCCCGGGCGACGTCACCGGTGTTTCGGCCTTCAACCCCATCGAGCGTGAGTTCGAGTTCAAACCGGGTGCCGTGTTCGCCAACATCGTCATCGCCGACGAGATCAACCGCTCCTCCCCCAAGACCCAATCCGCACTGCTGGAGGCGATGGAGGAACGGCAGGTCACCGTCGACGGGCACACACACCTCGTGCCGCACCCGTTCCTGGTCGTCGCCACCCAGAACCCTCTCGAAATGGAGGGGACGTACGCGCTTCCCGAGGCGCAGCGCGACAGGTTCACGATGCGGATCTCGATGGGCTACCCGGATGCACGCGCCGAGACCCTCATGCTGCGCCAGCGTGAGACAGTCAACCCGCTCGAATCCGTCCGACCCGTCGTCACAACCCACGAGGTGGCTGAGCTGATCGTCGCGGCGCGGCATATTCATGTGGCGCCCGCGATCGAGGAGTACACCGTTTCCCTCGCTCAGGCGACCCGCGCTCACCCCGACCTGAAGCTCGGAGCGAGCCCGCGCGCGACGCTGCAACTCGTTCGAGCTGCCAAGGTGGCTGCAGCGCTGGAGGGACGATCTTTTGTCATCCCCGACGACATCACCGGCCTCCTGCATCCGGTGTTCGCCCACCGCCTGATCGCCACACGCGCAGCCGGCGGAGCCAACCACGGCGAAGCCGCGGTGGCGGATGCCCTCGATCAGATCGCGGCAAGCGCCCGCGTCCCGCTCGCCTCGCGGCGGTGACATGCGCTGGTGGCCATTTACGCCTCGGGGCACCGGTGCCCTGATCCTCGCCATCGCTTCGTTCGTGATCGCGGGAGAGACCGGCGTCGTCGAACTCATGTTCTTCGGTGTCCTCATGGTGGTGGTGTGTGCGGGGAGTCTCGCATCGCTCTGGTTTCGGGCGGCTCCCACCGCCACGCCTCGGCGGATCGTTCCCGACGTCTCGACGGTCGGCAAACCCACGACCGTCACGGTGACGCTCCGGCCGCCTTCGCGCATGATGGGCAGGTCCGGACGGTGGCACGAGCTCGCCGACCCGGTCTTCATCGGCGAGCTTGAGGGCGACCTCAACTGGGGCGGGGCCGACAAGGCAGCCTCGGTGACATATAGGGTGACGCCCAGCACGCGTGGCACCTACGCTCTCGGTCCGCTGCGGGTCATCACCGAAGACCCCTTCGGGCTCGCCCGACGCGCGGTGCGCGTGATCGAAGCCGAATCGGTCCGGGTCGCTCCCGCGCAGGTCGAGGTAACGGCACTGCGGGCGATGACGGCGACAGCGGGTGGGGCGCTCCACGCCACCCACACGCAGCGCGGCCATGGCGTGGACAATCTGCTGGCCCGCCCCTACCAGCCAGGGGATTCGATGCGCCGCATCCACTGGCGTGCGTCAGCTCACCACGACGGACTCATGGTGCGCCAGGAAGAGAATGAGGCTGCACCGGATGCCGTCGTCGTGATCGACCGGGACGATGCGCGCTGGGGCGCCGGGGCCGCCGCAGCGCCCGGGCAGGATCCCGCTTTCGAGGCGGCAGTTGCCACTACCGTGTCGGCTGTCGCGCAACTGTCCCACGACGGCTACACCGTGAGCGTGCTCGAGAGCGACGGAACACCCCTCCACGAGCCCATCGAACCGGGCGAGAAAGCACTCCTCGACGCGTTCGCCGCAGATTGCGCAACCATCGTCGCCGGCACTGGGCACAACATCCATGACTTACCGCGCGCCTTCGCCCGCGTCGGCAGCGGCCCGATCGTCATCATTACCGGCACCCTCTCGGAGGCCGATGTCGCCGCCCTCGCTCCGATCGGCGCACACACGACCCTGCCGATTCTGCTGGCCACCGACGCCAGCGCTGACGCCTTCGACCGAGCGGCGGAGTTGGGGTGGCGGGTTCAGGCCATTCGCGTGGGCCCCGAGATGCCCGGCTGGTGGGACGACGCGCGAGACCAGGGTCAGAGGCGATGAGCTGGTCGACACGATGGAGAGCTGCTCGCAGGGCCCGCTGGCGGGGGATGCGAACCGGACGTTCTGACGCACTACTGACGATCGGGGTGATGGTCGGGATCGTTGCCGCCCTTCTTCCGGTGACGCGAGTCATCGCGCCCGGCGCCTGGATTTGGGGCACCCTCGCGCTGTCGGCGGCGATCATGGTCACAGGATTCTTGCTTCGCCGTACCCGGATGTCGGCGATCGGCATCAGCGCGGTCGAGCTTGCCCTCACGATCGGCGTTGTCACCGTCGTGTTCCTGCGAGAGACCGCGCTGTGGGGAATCATCCCGGTCTTTGCGAGCGTGGATCAGGCAGCGGGCCTCGTGGTCACGGCATCCGAGGAGATCTTCTACAGCGCGGCCCCCATGGTTCCGACCCCGGCCTTGAGCTTCTTGGTGGTCGGGGCAGCGGGCCTGTTCACGATTGCTGTGGATCACATTGCCTTGACAGCACGGATGCCGCTGCTGGCCGGTGTCGCACTGTTCACGGTGTCGCTGATCCCTGCTCTGACGGTGCCCAGCGCCGTCAACCTCTGGTCGTTCGCGCTGCTCGCGGCGGCTGTGTTGCTGTTGCTTCGCGCCGAGACCCGCGGCCGGGAACCGAGGAGTGGACGCGCGAGCGGCGCCTCCGCCGTCGCGGCAGGTATCGGAGCTCTCGCTCTGGTCGCGACCCTCATCATCACACCCTCGCTCCCCCAGCCCGGTCCCCGGGTCGCATCCGGAAGCGGTACCGCGGGAATCGACGCATCCCTCTCGCTCGGGCAGGATCTGCGTCGCCCTGAGCAGATCGAGGTCCTGCGGATGCGCTCGACCGCGCCTCTGCCTCCGTACCTGCGCGTGGCAACGCTCAGCGAGTTCACCGGCGCCGTCTGGCAACCCGATCGCACATGGTCACTTCCGCTGGACAGCTCCCGCGCCTTCGGGGAGGTCGAGGCGTCCCCCGGGATCGAGATTGCGGAATACCTCACGACTGTCGAGATCACCGATCTCTCGTCATCCTGGCTCCCGGTGCCCTTCCCAGCGGTGGACGTCGAGGGCCTGTCGGGCTCCTGGAACACGATGCCGCTCAATCGGACGGTGGTGGGCGAGAACGGCGCGACCCAAGGGCAGTCGTATGTCGTCGAAACCCGCGTTCCCGAACCAACTCTCGACCAAATCCGTGCGGCGGATGCCAACCCCGACCGGGTTCGGGAGACGGCATCCGCTCTGCCTGACAATCTTCCCGAGATCATCGCCCAGACAGCGCGAGAGATCACGGCTGGCACCACGAACGACTATGACGCCCTGATCGCGATGCAGTCGTGGTTCCGCGGGGCTGACTTCCGGTACTCGCTCGACGCCCCGGTTGAGCAGGGGTTCGATGGGTCAGGCGCTGATGCGGTGGCATCGTTCCTCGACGTGAAGTCGGGGTATTGCGTGCACTACGCGTCGGCGTTCGCACTGATGGCCCGAACTCTCGACATGCCCTCCCGGATCGTCGTGGGCTACCTGCCCGGCGTCAACACGAGCACCGTCGTCGACGGGCAGAACGTGCGATCGGTGCTCAGCGGACAGCTTCACTCGTGGCCCGAGGTCTACTTCGATGGGATCGGCTGGGTCGCGTTCGAACCCACCAACAGCCTCGGAACGGCGACGCGGTTCGGCTCGGCCACGGATGCCGCGCAGGATGATGCGGCTGGCCCCACGCCGACGGTGTCATCTGCGCCGTCGGCGACGCCGCAACCCACGCGGTCGGCCCTCTCCGAGAACCTCGACACCCCGAATGCCACGGTTCCCCTTCCCCTGCAGCGCAACCTGGCGGCGTTTGGCTGGGGAGCCTTCGCGATGGGGCTGCTTGCTCTTCTGGCGGCGCCGGGAGTTGTGGCTGAGCTGCGCCGACGGCGGCGGCTTGCTTCGGCCGCGCGCGGTGATGCGGTTGCCGCGTGGGCAATCGTTCGGGATACGGCGGTAGATCTCGGCATCCGCGTGGCAGGTAGCGACACCCCGCGGATGCTCGGGGACCGGCTCGTGCGAGAGCATGGCGTTGATGCGGATGCCATGTCCATACTCGTGTCGGCTATCGAACGCGAGTCGTATGCACTGGCAGGTGCCCGCACGGCGTCGGGGGCCCGGATTGGCGGTGAGGGAACCGAGCGCGGGACGCTTGCGCGTGCGGCACGAGACGTTCGGGGGCAGGTGATGCTGGCGGCGTCTCCTGCTCGACGCTCCATCGCTCTCGTCGCGCCGCGCTCGCTCGTGTTCGGCCTGTTCACCCGCGGCTAGACGAAAAAGCCCTGAGCCGCGACCCGTTCGTAAACGGTGACGCGGCTCAGGACAATGGCGGTGACGGTGGGATTTGAACCCACGGTGCGCTTGCACGCACACACGACTTCCAATCGTGCTCCTTAGGCCGCTCAGACACGTCACCAGAACAGCCTGTCCATCGTACCCGATGCCTCTTCGCCGCCCCGACCAGCGCGAGGGATCAGGCAGTGCCCGGCGGTCTAAACCGCCGTGAGCTAGGACGTCCTTCTTCAGTCGCGCCGAAATGCGGGTGTCGCCGCCCGTGACCCGCACGAAGGCGCGACCGAAGAACACCTCATGCCCGGAGATACTGAGCACCGTCACTCGGTCGCGCCTTCGCGCGACTTCCGGGTCTCGTGACCAACGTCAGGGCGCGACTGAACGGAGGGCCGACCCGGAGATACCGAGATACCGCTATGGCCGATCGCGGCTCGGCGCCAGAGCCATCCGACGCTCTGCCGTCAGGCAGAGGGCGGGGCCGACTACGCGACTGCGTCCTTGAGCAGCAGGGCCCGACGAGCGGTCCCGGCGCTCCGGGGCACAGTCAGTCCGTCGACTCCCGCGGTGGGTTGTGCATGAACTCGATGCGGATACCGTTGGCGTCCTCGACGAAGGATGCGTAGTAGCGGGGCGTGAAGCGCGGGTACGGCTTCGGGTCACGCACGATCGTCCACCCAGCGCGGACCGCGATCTCGTGGAGTCGGTCAACCTCGGCGCGCGAGCCGACCGCGAACGCGAGGTGCTGCCAGCCGACCCGACCGTGGCGGTGCGGGCCCGTCCCCGGCTCGCGCGCTGGATAGAAGATGAGTTCGGACTCTCCTGGACAGGTCCAGAACACGATGCTGCCGGCATCCGTTCGGGTGTACCCGAGCGCGAGGAGCACAGGTTCGAACTGGCTCGCGGCGGCGGGCACGTCGTCGACAGTCAGGGCGAGGTGGTCGACGAGAGGCACCGTCACGCCTCCCGGAGGATCTTCGGCATTGCTTTGCCCTTGGCAAGTTCGTCGATCAGCTTGTCGAGGTAGCGGATGTTCTGCATCAGCGGATCCTCGATCTCTTCCACACGAACGCCGCAGACGACGCCGGTGATCGCCGAGACGCGCGGATTGAGGTCGGCATCCGCGAAGAACTCCTCGAAGCTGGTCTCACGTTCGAGATGCTGCGCGAGAGCCTCGTCGTCGAAACCCGTCAGCCAGGCGATGATCTCGTCGACCTCGCCTTTCGACCGGCCCTTGCGCTCTGCCTTGGCAACGTAGAGCGGGTAGACCGACGCGAAGCTCGTCGTGAAGATCCGGTGCGCCATGATCCGAGGGTACGCGCCGGGGTCTACCTGCGTCCCGAGGCAAACACCACGGGAACACCCAGCCACTCCCCGAGATCGCGGATCTCGGCATCCACCATCTCGCGTTCCTCGTCATCGAACGGGATCAGTTCGTGAACCGCGGAGACGACGAGGTTCTCTTTCTTCTTGTCGAGTTCGGCATCCATCAGCGCAGAGAAACGGTCACCGATGAGGATCGGATGCACGAAGTAGCCGTACACACGCTGGGCTTTGGGCTTGAACTGCTCGAGGATGAACTCGAAGTCGAACAGTTCAGCGAGGCGCGGCCTGTCGAAGAGCATCCGGTCGTACGGGTTGAGGATCGCGACCCGGCCACCCGGGTCATCTCCCAGCGCGGCGATCGCCTCGGGGTCGACTCGCCATTTCCACGCGCTCCCCTCGACCTCGGCCGGCTCCCCCGCCATACCGACCTCGCTCCAGGGCGACTTCTGTCGCGCGATACCCGCGGCATGAAGGCGCCGCTGCTGCAACCGCTCTTCGGCTTCCTCTGCGGTGATGGACCCGTCATCGGGACCGTACAGCCGCTCGGCAAGGTCCCACACGCGCTGCCGGTTCTCACGTCGAACCACGGCCACCTCGCCGATGACCGACAGCAGTTCGAGCATCCGTGGCACCTGGTTCGATCCGTACCAGCCGCTCTCGTTGCTGCGCTGCACCACGCTCGTGTCAGGGATCTCGGATGCCAGCAGCGGCCCCTCCGCGCGGAGCCGAGCGAGCACGTCCTTGCGAAAGGCGGCGTTCGCCTCGAGGTATTCGCGAGACGCGGCACGCAGCTGCCGGGCGCGCATCAACGCGACCATGTCGGGCATCAGGCTGGACGCGAAGAACCGACCATCGAACTCGAACAGCAGGCGATCGTCTTCGACGGCCTTCTTGAGCTGCCCGGGCTCGTACCCCCATCCGATCCGACTCCAGAACGCGGTCTGCTCCGCGGGCGCGATCGTCACTGTCGGATCGATCTTGATGCTGCCGAGCTGCTCGGCGACCTCGACGACATCGCCGGGACGATCGGCATCCAGTAACTGGGCGCGCACAGCGATTCGGCGCGCTTCGTCCCGCGTGAGGCGATGCATGCCGCGAGCGTACCGCTCCGCGCCGACACCCATGCAGCCAGCTCAGTGGGCCCCGAGAACCATGTACTTCTCGGGCGCGCGGACACCCTCGAATCCGAACTGTGCATACAGTCCGTGCGCGTCAGCAGTGGCGAGCATGATACGCCGGACGCCGAGCGGTTCGACGTCGGCGACGATTCCCGCCATGAGCGCCTTCCCGATGCCCTGACCTCGAGCGTCCGGTGAGACGAAGACGTCGCACAGCCAGGCGAAGGTCGCGTCGTCCGTCACGATCCGGGCGTAGCCCAACTGCTCACCAGTCTCGGACTCATAGATCCCGTAATTGCGAGAGGCCTCGATCGCGGCATCCTGCTGCTCACGACTGCGCCCGCGCGCCCAATACGACAGTTCACTCAGCCACCGGTGAACCGTGACCCGATCGACACGACGCGGGTCGGCGGAGAACTCGTATGCAGCCATGGGGATATTCTCCCCGAGCCGGTCGGTCATGCCGCGACGCGGGAACTGCTCATCGCGACGGCTGAGTGATCGAGGCGAGCCGCCAGACC